>DATNEI010000113.1:0-52087 GCA_035606795.1 Pyrinomonadaceae bacterium | reverse complement strand
GGACGCGAGCAGTTCGCCGACTTTGCCGACCAACTCGCGAAGAATCCATAGCTTCGCGGCGGCCGTAAAAAGAAAAAGAGCCGCCAAACCAAAGCGGCTAATCCGGACGAGCCATTTAAGAATTGACGCGGCGACACGGGGACTCGGGGACGCGGCGATGTTTTCCGAAAGAGCCATTCTCTCCGCGTCTCCGTGTCCTCGTGTCTCCGCGTCCATATCCGTGTCCTCGTGTCTCCGCGTCCATAAAGGATCTTACGCTGCCGCTGCCACAACTTTCTCCGCCGCATCCTTCATCCCACTCGCGACCGTGAAGTTCAAACCGGATTCGCGAATCACGCGCTGACCCTCTTCAACATTTGTTCCTTCAAGGCGTACGACGACGGGAATGCTGATACCAAGAGTTTTCGCCGCGCCGACCACGCCGCGCGCGACCATGTCACAGCGCACGATGCCACCGAAGATATTTATGAGCACGGCCTTGACGTGTTCATCAGCCAGCAGGATTTTGAAAGCAGCCTCAACTCGCTCCTGCGAAGCGCCGCCGCCAACGTCGAGGAAGTTGGCCGGCTCTCCGCCCGCCAGCTTAATAATATCCATCGTCGCCATCGCCAGGCCGGCGCCATTTACCATGCAGCCGATCGTCCCGTCGAGCTTGATGTAATTCAGATCGAATTTCGACGCTTCAATCTCCAGCGGCTCTTCTTCGTTTAAATCGCGCAGTTCTTTGTAGTCCGGATGACGAAACATCGCGTTGTCGTCGAAATTCACTTTGGCGTCAAGCGCGATCAGACGTTTGTCCTTCGTCAACAGAAACGGATTGATTTCGAGGAGCGACGCGTCCATCGCCTCAAACGCCGTGTAGAGCGATTGCATGAATTTCGCCGCCTGCAATACCAACTCATTCGGCAGGCCGAGCGCAAACGCCAGCTTACGTGCCTGAAACGATCGAAAGCCGACAGAAGGATCGATAGTCTCTTTGAAGATCTGTTCGGGAGTCTTCGCGGCAACCTCTTCGATGTCCATGCCGCCCCCGGCTGACGCCATGAACACGGGCCGCCCGCTGGCGCGATCTAGAACTATACCCAGATAAAACTCACGATCGATCGGCAGGCCTTCTTCGATCAAGAGCACGCGCACTTCTCTTCCCTCTGGTCCCGTCTGATGCGTGACCAGGTTCATGCCGAGCATCCTGGTCGCGATCTCGCGAGCTTCTTCAGCCGACTTCGCCAACTTAACGCCGCCGCCTTTGCCGCGACCGCCCGCATGAATCTGGGCTTTGACTACTACCGGTGTCGTGCCCAATTCCGTAGCGGCCTGCAACGCTTCATCAGCCGTGTGGGCGACGATTCCGCGGGGCACCGGCACACCAAATTTTTTCAGTAACTCTTTTCCCTGGTACTCGTGTATCTTCATCGCTTCAAAATCGGCACGCGCCGCCGTCTGCACCGGCGCCGTTACTCTCGGAATTAGGAACTAAAACTGAATGAGTTTACCTAGCTGTTGAGCCGGGAGCAACACGACACTTGATCGGGTAATTTCTTACTTTGCGGTTTTTCTTGGCGCCCTTGCGTCTTGGCGTGAACCCAAATCTCGTTTTGAGGAAGCGTTTCACGCAAAGGCGCAAAGACGCAAAGCTTCGCAAAGTCAAGAAAGGACACTACTCTCCATTGATGCGCGCAAACGCGGTGAGCGATGAACCCCAGCGAACGGGAGGAACTGATGAGCGAGGTCACCGTGACATCCCTTAGCAACCTGCGGAACGAAGTGACGTATGGCGCCGGCCATTCGTTGATCACAGACGAACCAATTTCGGCAGGCGGCGAAGATGCCGGGCCCGATCCTTACACACTCTTACTCGGGGCGCTGGGAAGCTGCGTCTCAATGACGACGATGCTTTACGCGCGGCGCAAAGGCTGGCCCGTTGAGAGAGTTATCGTGCGTCTACGACAACAGCGAATTCACGGAAAGGACTGTCAGGAATGCGTTGAGAAACCTGATGGTTTCGTTCATAAGATCGAACGCCACGTGGCTATCGAAGGCGACCTGACGCCAGAGCAACTGACGCGGCTTCAGGAAATCGCGCACAAGTGTCCGGTGCACAAGACGCTCACTTCGCCCATCGTCATTACTGACATGACCACATGAAACAACGGTTAGCTCCACTCATTGTCACTTCTGTTTTTCTGCTTGTTTCGTTCCCGACAACTCAGGCCGCACCGCGCGTTAACCGGCGCGAGCTCGCGAATCAGGTGCGCGCTGAATTCCTGCATGCCTGGAATGGCTATAAGAAATATTGCTGGGGTCACGACGATCTGAAGCCTTTGACGAAGACTTGTCACGACTGGTATAGCGAGCCGCTTTTGATGACGCCGGTCGATGCGCTCGACACCATGCTCTTGATGGGCATGAAAGACGAGGCGAACACGGCCCGTGCATACATCGCCACGCATCTGTCATTCGACAAAGATATTTCGGTGCAGAATTTCGAGATCACGATCCGGCTGCTCGGCGGATTGCTCTCGGCGTACGAAATGACCGGTGACCAGCGACTGCTGAACCTCGCCGAAGATTTGGGAAATCGTTTGCTACCTGTTTTCAACTCGCCGACCGGGTTGCCCTATCGATTCGTGAATTTGAAGACCGGTAAAGTGCGGGGCGAAGTAACGAATCCAGCGGAGGCCGGAACGCTTCTGATCGAGTTCGGCACGTTGGCGAAGCTAACTCACAAACAAATTTTCCATGACAAAGCAAAACGCGCTTTGGTGGAAATCTATAATCGCCGATCCCCGATTGGCCTGGTGGGGACGTGGATCAATGTCGAGACCGGCAAATGGACAGACACCGACAGTCATATCAGTGGCGCCATCGATAGCTACTACGAGTATCTTTTGAAGTGCGCGATTCTCTTTAATGATCGTGATTGTCGCCGCATGTGGAACGAGAGCATCGCGGCGATCAATAAATATTTGGCGCCCGCCGTTTCGAGATATGCCAATGGAACGAATGACGGACGAACAGTGCTGAGCTGGATTCCCGAGCTCTGGTACGGTCACGCGGATATGAACAGCGGCAAAACTACGGCGACGACGTACGGGGCCCTCGACGCTTTTTTCCCGGCAGTACTGGCTTTGTCAGGAGACCTCCATCGCGCCCAACGCTTGCAAGCGTCCTCATTTAGAATGTGGCGGCTCAACGGCATCGAGCCAGAGGAAATCGATTTCAGCAATATGCGCGTGACCTCAGCCGGTTATCCGCTTCGACCTGAAATAGTCGAATCAACTTATTACCTTTATCACTTCACTCGCGAGCCAAAGTATCTGCGGATGGGCGAAACTATGTGGGCTGACTTCGTTAAGTACTGTCGCACTGATGAAGGATACGCTTCGCTCAAAAGCGTCGTGACGAAAGAAAAGTCAGACTCGATGCAGAGCTTTCTCTTTGCAGAGACTTTTAAATACTTCTACTTGCTCTTTGCGCCGTCGAGAACCTTAAACTTCGACAAAGTGATCTTTAATACCGAGGCGCACCCAGTGCGCAGAAGCTGAATACAGAACCGCAAGCGCTAGCGAGCGGGTTAAAGAGCATCGATATTCAGAGCCGCGTAAACGATTTCGAGACTTGCGTCATTATCCCGCTCGCTACCGCGCGCGGTTCTGTAACACCCTCCATCGAATTCTTGAGCCGGCACAGGGCTTCAACAGAAAGGCGGTTCCGGACTGAAGGAGTTCATTGTTTGACTCAAGCGTTCGTTTGCCGTAAAAAGCCGCTGCGTCAAAGCGCCAAGTTGTCGCTCGCCTCAATCAAAACAGGAGAGACGAATGCCCGTGAACAAGGTCCGAAAACTTAACCTGCTTTTGCTTTTCGTCGCCACTGGCATGTTACTTTGTCCGGGATGCGGCCAGAGTGCTGGCGGTGACGACTTGCACGTAAAGTCGACCGCCGCCGGCGAAAAAGATGTCGCAACCAAATCCGCTTTCGCTGATCCAGTCACGAAAACATTTACCGACACGTCCGGCAAGATGACGACTGCAGTTGTCTATAACATTCACGCGGCGAATTACGATTTGAACGGCGAAAGATTCGGCGCCAGTCTCAACAATCCCATGCCTGGCGATGACAGCATTCGCGTCATGTTCAGTCTGGTCGGCGAAGAAGGCACTAAGGACAACTCACCGCTCAAGACCGGAACATACTCAGCGAAAGCGGATAAGTACATGAAGGTCGAAACCGTGGGCATCGTAACGCGTAAGAACGGCACTGAAATCAAGACCTGGTTCGATCGCAGCACGCTCAACGGGCAAGTCAACGTTACTTCTGCTACGGCCGATTCGGCAAGCGGCGACATTGACGTGACTGCCGGCGACAGCACGATCAAAGGATCGTTCACCGCCAAGATCCTGAAACGAAAATAGGGCGCCTCATCGTGAAAACCCTGCTGGCTTTTCCCGATCGTCCGCGCAGCGGACGAATGACAATAGCCCAGCGCTTCAGCGCTGGGTCAATCTCTAGTAAGCGATCCAGAGCCCGCGAAGCGGGCGACAGATACAGAACCGCGAGCAGCAGCGAGCGGGTTAAGTACTCAAGTTGATTCTCCGACCCGCTCACTATCGTTCGCGGTTCTGTAACGTTCTGCCGTCCGTTTCACGGACTTGGGAGCTGTTAACGTTCCGGTCCCAGCGCTGAAGCGCTGGGCTATTTTCGCACCGTCCGCGCAGCGGACGACGTGCCGCCTCGACTTACGAGGGGAAGTTCACTCGCACCGCAGATCTTCCAAAACTCCCTCGCACTTTTTCCAGTACCTCGCGTAACCATTTCGTGTACAATCGCGCGGAATGAGTGAAGCGGCATTGAGTGAACAGTTAGAGCAGACCGCCGATCAGACCGTCGCGGAAGAGATTGCCAACAGCATTAGCCATGGCATTGGGCTGGTGCTGGCGCTGGTAGCGTCCCCGATTCTGATCCTTACTGCGGCGCGCAGCGGAACCGCCTGGAACATTGTGGGCGTGAGCGTCTTTGCGACCTCGATGATTCTGCTCTATCTCGCGTCGACGCTTTACCACGCGATTCCGCACGACCGCGCTAAACGAATCTTTCGCACCCTCGATCATGGCGCCATCTTTCTGCTGATTGCCGGCACGTACACGCCGTTTACGCTCGGCGTGATGCGCGGACCGTGGGGCTGGACCATCTTCGGCATCGTCTGGTCGCTGGCTATTTTCGGCCTCACCATGAAAGCCATCTTCGGCGCGAAGCATATGTGGCTGACGGTCCCGCTTTATCTGGTAATGGGATGGACCGTAATGATAGCCGCGCCGCACATTCTCTTCCGCATGCCGGTGGCGGCGATTGTCTGGATTCTCGCCGGCGGAGTCGCTTACACGGGCGGGGTGCTTTTCTTCAGGGCGCACTCCCTGCGTTACAACCACTTTGCCTGGCACCTTTTCGTCATCGCGGGAACGGCCTGTCATTTTTTCGCCGTGCTCTGGTACTCGGCGTAGGCTTGCGGAAACCCGACCGTGAGGGAGGGTGCCGCGTGCGGGATGCGTTAAATGCACCCGACCGTTGGGAACGTGGAACGCCGCGGCGGGATGCGTTAAATGCACTCGACCGTCAGGGACGCGCAGCGGCGTCCTGGACCCGTTAAATGCACCCTCCCTAACGGTCGGGTTTCTGCATTTGTCTGTGCTATCATCTGCGCATTCAGAATCATGAACAAAATGTTTGAGAGTCAGCCAATTCACTTGAAACCTCTCGACAACCGCGCAGATCTCTTCGCGGACTAGTTAAACCATCGACAATTTCGCTTCTGGAATCGGCACGCCACACGTGTCGCGGCAAAGGTTTCGAAACAAGGAGCAAAGGATGATGGCCACCGCAATCGCAGCAAGAAAACCCGAGATTAAGACAGAACTGCCCGGGCCCAAGGCCCGCGCGATTATTGAAGCCGATGCACAATTTGTGAATCCGGCGTATCCGCGCCCCGATTTCAAATTGGTCGCCGAACGCGGCGCAGGCGTCTGGGTGACGGACGTCGATGGCAACGTGTTTCTCGACTGCAACGCCGGAGTCGCCGTCTGTTCGACCGGTCATTGCCATCCCGAAGTCGTGCAAGCAATTCAGAACCAGGCTGCACAACTGATTCACATGTGCGGCACCGATTACTACTACTCGCTGATGCCCGACTTAGCCAGGAAGATTGGCGAGCTGGTTCCCATCAAAGGGCCGACGCGCACGCACTTCGCCAACAGCGGCACAGAAGCGGTTGAATGCGCGCTGAAGATAGCGATGCACGCGACCGGCCGCGAAAAGTTCATTTCGTTTTTCGGCAGCTTTCATGGGCGCACGCTGGGCTCGCTGTCGTTGACGTCGTCGAAAGCCGCGCAGCGACTTGGATTCAAGCGTCAGGCGCTCGACGTGGTTCACATTCCGTATCCAAACGAATACCACAATCCGTACACGGCTGAGATGTGCGGCCGGGGCGGCGCGGCCGAGGGCGCGCTCAATTGGATCGAAAACCTTCTCTTCAAAACGACGACGCCGGCTGAGGAAGTCGCCGCCATTGTGGTCGAACCGATCCAGGGCGAAGGCGGTTACGTGCCCGCACCGGAAAATTTTCTCAAAGGCCTGCGGCGCATCTGTGACGAACATGGAATTGTGCTGGTGGTCGATGAAGTTCAAAGCGGCATGGGCCGCACCGGCAAGATGTTCGCGACGCAGCACTATGGCGTCGAGGCCGACATCGTCTGCATCGCCAAGGGCATTGCCTCGGGTCTGCCGCTGGGGTTATGCGTCGCGCGCGCCGATTTGATGGACTGGAAAAAAGGCGCGCACGCCTCCACCTTCGGCGGTAATCCCGTCTGCATCGCTGCCGCGTTGAAGACGATCGAATTGCTCGAGCGCGAACTGGTTTCGAATGCGGCTGAAGTCGGCAATTATCTGAAAGCTGGACTGGAGAAGCTGATGGCTAAGCATGAGTGCATCGGCGACGTGCGCGGCCGCGGAATGATGCTCGGCGTCGAGTTCGTTAAGGACAAGATCAGTCGCGAACCTGATGCCGAGTTGCGGGACCGAGTTGAGATGGCGACTTTCGAGCGCGGTTTGATTCTGCTCGGTTGCGGCGCGAATTCGATTCGCTGGTCGCCGCCGCTGATTCTGACGAAAGAAACCGTGGATGTCGCACTCGAAATCTTTGATGAAGCGATTAAGGCGTCGGTGTAAGTCTTTTCTCCCTCTCCCCTTGGGAGAGGGCTGGGGTGAGGGCAGTGTTATTGCCGATTTTTGATTGCCGATTGCCGATTCAAATCTACCTAAGTGGAAATCGAGCTTAACTTTCGCAATCAATCAAAAATCGAAAATTGGCAATTGGCAATGTTGATCCCCTCACCCTAACCCTCTCCCAGAGGGAGAGGGAAAAGGAGTTGAGTATGTTCGAAGGCAAAGTAATCTCAATCAACATTACCCCATCGGCTGCGGAGCCGATGCAAACCGTCGAAGAAGTCCGGGCGATACCGGGACGCGGCCTGGAAGGCGACCGCTATTTCGATAACAAGGGCCGCGACCCCGAACCGCGTCGTGAACTAACGCTGGTCGAAGCGGAAGCGATCGAAGCGATGAAGCGCGAACTTGACGTCGATTACGCTCTCAGCGACAGCCGCCGTAACCTGGTCACGCGCGGAGTGCCGTTAAATCATCTGGTGGGAAAGGAATTTTGGGTTGGCGAAGTGAAGGCGCGCGGGATCATGCTGTGCGAGCCATGCGCGCATCTCCAGAAACTGACTATCAAACAGGTTCTGCCGGGGTTGATTCATCGCGGCGGATTGCGTGCACAGATTCTTACGGAAGGAACAATCCGGGTCGGCGAAGCTATTCGAGCGGTGGATTAGTTCTCTGCTCTCAGTCTCACCTCGCTTCAGCGAGGTGATTTTGGGGACGCCTTATCAGCTGTAGCCGTTTTAACGGCTTATCTATTGGAAGCCGTTAAAACGGCTACATGTTTTCGTTCGCGTTTGTCGCACCTTGCTGAAGCAAGGTGTGAATGACAAAACCGAACATGTCCGTTTAGTTACCGACTACTAGTTCGCCGACGCCGCCACCATCTCAGCTTCAATCGTTCCTTTACCTTGATAACCATCGGGCACGGTGACCGCGCCGGTATCGAAATCCAGAACCAGTTTGTTCGTTTCCGCAAACCTGCCGCTCATGCGCAAATCTCCGGCAGGAGGATCAACCAGCGAACCTCGGCTCATCCGCGCAATCGTAAACGAGTTGTCAGTCATCACGCCGGTAGCCATGTCGCGCAACGAACGCTCGCGCGCAATGCCGGTGCTCACTACTGCGAAACCAACTGTTATCAGGTTGCCGAGCCGCGTGATCTGAAGTTTTCCCGCCAACGAATAAGTTTCGCTCCGTCCCGCAAACCCACCTGAAATCGTGAAGCTGCCCTTGTCGATTCGATAGAGTTGCGCGGTGGGCCGGAACGTATCACCTGCGGAAATCGAAACCGGCGCAGTTCCGCCGACTGGCATCGAGACAATCTTAAAAGGCGAAGTAATGACTTGGGGAACCATCACGTCTTTGCCCGGCGCCTTCTCGGAAATTCGAATCTCGCCATTGGCGCCCTGAGCAATCTCAACACTGAAACCACCGGTGTTGCGCTGCCCAAGAAAAGCCGCAATCACAATATTCGTTTTCAAATCGACATCGAGTTTCGGCAGATTCGGATCGAGCTTCGCAAGCTCCCCATACATCGCCTCATCACGCACCACAGCAATAAACGGATCCGTGATCGAAGAATGAAAGCCCTGCGCGATGACTTTGAGGTCTCCTGAATTCTGGTTTTCGCCCGCGGCGGGATTCTCTTTTTGTCCGGTTGAACTCTGCGACTGTCTCGGGGGCACATTGAAGTTCTTCGCGCGACAGCCGCCTGCGCCGCCGCTTAACAGCAACGAGAAAATGGTGGCGATGATTAAGGATTGCATAGTTACATCCTTCTCCGTCAGTAGAACGCTCGGCACGGCGAACCTTGCAACTGTATTTACAAACGATAGCGCACATGCTTGCGTAGCTCAGCATCTTCAACTTCGATGTTCTGCAAACGCAGCATCACGTCGGCATTCAAGTCCCAACCTGCGCGCTCGCCTGCCTGCAACTTGACGGCGCCGGCGGCGGCAATCATCGCCGCATTGTCAGTGGACAAATGGGGCGAAGGAAAGTAAACCGGAATTCCCAGGCGGGCCGACGCTTCACGACAGGCTTCGCGTAGTGCGCCATTGCACGCGACTCCTCCAGCCAGGATCAAAGTGCGCGGATGATACTCGCCCGCAACTTTCTCCATGGTCGAAACCAGCGAACGCACGACCGTGCTTTGAAAGCTGGCGGCGAGATCCTTGATGCCTTGCGAGGGCGGTTCGCCATTAGTCACCGGTTGCAAACCGGATTCGCGCACGTACTTCTGGACCGCGGTCTTCAATCCGCTGAAACTAAAGTCGGGACGGTTGTCGCCCATGCGCGGAATGGCAAACTTCACCGCCTTCGGGTTCCCTTCCCGCGCCAGCTTCTCGATGATCGGCCCGCCCGGATAACCGAGGCCAAGGAGCTTCGCGACTTTATCGAACGCTTCGCCCGCGGCGTCGTCACGCGTGCGGCCGACGACTTTGTACTTGCCCGGCTCAGGCACAAAGAAAAGATTTGTGTGGCCACCGGAAACGATCAGCGCGAGTGCCGGGTGTTCCACCGGCGGATTCTCGAAACAAACAGAATAGATATGGCCTTCGATGTGATTCACGCCCACGAGCGGTTTGTTGAGCGCATAGGCCATGGCCTTGGCGTACGACACGCCCACCAGCAACGAGCCCACCAACCCGGGACCGTTCGTCACCGCGATTCCGTCAATCTGTTCCTGAGTAACCCCGGCACGCGACAACGCTTCTGCGACGATGGGTACAATCTTGTCGAGATGTTCGCGTGAAGCCAGCTCCGGCACAACACCGCCAAATTTTTCGTGTGTCTTGATTTGCGATGAGATGACTGAGGAAACAATTTCCCGGCCGTCGCGAATTACGGCAGCGGCAGTCTCATCACAGGATGTTTCAATTCCGAGAACTAGCATTGTCAGGTGTCAGGTGTCAGTTGTCAGTTGTCAGGTGTCAGTTGTCAGTTTACCGGAGTGATGAAGTCAGTACCACCTGCGTTAATTAGTATTCCCGAGACGAACGGTCGATGGTTTGGGCAATGATCCGCTTCTGTGGCTTGAGTTCCGTTAGGAACGAAATATTTATAGACCAACAGGTTTAATAATATTCGCAGCCCATTTTATGGGCGACAGACCATTTCGCTCCTACGGAGCTTCACTTAGTCTTTCGCTCGTCGACTATAAATATTTCGCCGCTACGCGGCTGGTCGCCTATAGAAGCTCAGACAAGAATCCCCTTGCTTCAACGAACGATATCGCCATAGCAAGCCGAAGCGTTCGCTCAATTCCTTCTTCTTGTGATGCTCGACAATCATCACACCGCCTTCCGCCAAGATCGTTTCTGCGTGTTCCCCGACAAAATCCAACGCAACTTCGTAATCCGTTTCATACGGCGGGTCAAAGAAGATGATGTCGAATCGCTCGGCTTGTTTCTTGGCGCGTCTACGCAGGAATTCCAGTGCCTCCGCCGCGACAACTTCGACCTCATTGTCATCAATCTCGAGCGCGTTTACGTTCGCTTCTATCAGCGCGCACATCTTGCGCGATTGGTCTACAAACGTAACGTGTTCCGCGCCGCGCGACAATGCCTCAATTCCTACCGCGCCGGTCCCCGCACACAGATCCAGAAACCGCGCGCCCTCGATCCGCGGCGCGAGAATATTGAACAGCGTCTCGCGCAAACGATCGGACGTCGGCCGCGTTCGATCCGAAGGCGGAGTCTTCAAGCGGCGTCCACGATATTTGCCGGCAATGATGCGCATGTCTCCGCAGTTTCAAGTTTCAAGTTTCAAGTCCGAGTTTCCAAAGTCTTCAGGTTTAACTCAAGCAATCCGGTATGAAAGGAAGGAAGTGTCGTCAGAAGTTGCAGTGCTCGCGACTTGAAACTTGAAACTTGAAACTTGAAACTTGAAACTAATCCTATCCCACCGCCGCCAACTTCAAGCGCGCATCCTGCTGCACGCGTTTAATCAGTTCGGCCGCTTCGCAAGATGTCGACCTCTGATTGAGATAGAGCTCCGCCTCTTTCCGCGCAGCTTGCAGAATATCCAGGTCGCGCACCAGATTCGCGATCCGGAACTCAGGCAATCCGGCTTGACGCGTACCCATCACTTCGCCGGGCCCGCGAATCTGCAAATCCTTTTCGGCGATCTTAAAGCCGTCATTTGTTTCTTCCATGATGCCGAGACGTTCGCGCGCAACTTCCGTCCGTTTGTCCGAAGCCAGCAGAACGCAATAACTCTGTTCCGCGCCGCGCCCAACACGGCCGCGCAGTTGATGAAGCTGTGAGAGTCCAAAGCGTTCGGCATGTTCGATGACCATGACCGAAGCATTGGGCACGTCAACGCCGACCTCGATCACCGTCGTGGAAACCAGAATTTGAATTTCGCCGCTGCCGAATCCGCGCATCACTTTTTCTTTCTCTTCCGGCTTCATGCGGCCGTGCAGCAACCCGACAGAGCACTTCGGAAAGACTTGATCGCGCAGGTACTCGTAACGACGTGTAGCATCGCGCAGGTCCAACTTCTCGGACTCTTCGACCAGCGGATAGACGATGTAAACCTGACGACCTTTGCGAAGTTCCTGGCTGAGTAGTTGCTTCACTGCTTTCCGATCGTCAGCGTTGTCGGCAAAGACTTTCGTCACGATTGGAGTGCGGCCCGGCGGCATCTCATCGATAATCGAAACGTCAAGGTCGCCGTAAACCGTCATCGCCAACGAACGCGGAATCGGCGTCGCCGTCATCACCAGCACATCCGGATTTAGTCCGCGATCACGCAACGACGAGCGCTGCATCACGCCAAAGCGATGCTGCTCATCGATAATTGCCAGACCGAGGTTTTTGAACGAGACGTCTTCCTGAATCAGCGCGTGCGTGCCGATGCAGGCCTGGACTTCAGCACTCGCGATCGCTGCGTGCAACTGTCGCTTCTCCGCGGATTTCAACGAGCCGATAAGGAGTTCGACGCGATACGGTGACTTCGCCAGAATGCGTTTGATGTTGCGCGCGTGCTGTTCGGCAAGGATTTCCGTCGGCACCATCAAAGCCGTTTGATAACCGTTTTCCAATGCGGCCAACATCGAAATCAGCGCCACGATCGTTTTGCCGCTGCCCACGTCGCCTTGGAGAAGGCGATTCATCGGAGCGTCGGATTTCAGGTCACGGAAAATTTCTTTGACAACTCTTCGTTGCGCCTCAGTGAGTTTGAAGGGGAGCAGCGAGGCGATCCGGCGCTTGATCGGATCGTCGATCTTGATAGGCGTGCCCTTGGTTTCCTTGATGCGTTGACCACGCTTAACTCCCAACGCCAGCGCAAGCCAGAACAGTTCTTCAAAAATCAGCCGGCGCTGCGCCGAACTGCGCGCCGCCTCATAGTCTGCCAGCGACGCGTTTTCCGGCGGAAAATGAATCTCACGCAGAGCCAACGGCCTCGCGATCAGCTTTTGCCGTCGCCGCAAATCAGCAAGCAGGTTTTCGGTAATTGCCGAATCAGGCAGCGCTGCGAGGACGCGATGGATGATCTCGCGCATTTGCTTGGGCCGAATGTCATTAATCTTTCGATAGACGGGAACGCAGCGGCCGACGTGAATGGCGGCAAGTCCCGGGTCCGAACTTCCATCGTGTTCCTCGGCGCCGTCATCGGAACTTATCACCTCGATCTCATCCGGCTTGTTTATCTTCAAACAAAACGTGCCAAGTTTGTCGCGATGCCATCGTCCGAACGCGATAAAGCGCGTTCCGCGCGTGAATCGCTTGACGTAATATTCGATGATCTGTTTGGCCCGCGCACCTGAAACAAACCACTCAATCAAGACCTGTGGCCCCGAATTGCTCTGATCGCTCGCTGAAACTGTGAAGATGAAGCGTGACCGTCCAATGTAACGAGGTTTTGCCAGGCGTACGGTTAGATCGAGCGATGCCTCTTGATCGTCATGCAGATCTCGAACGGCAATCATGTGCGAACGATCTTCGTAACGCATCGGCAAATAGAGCAGCAAGTCTTCGACCGTGACTGTGTTGATGTCTTTTCCAGGAGAAATTTCGGCGAGTCCGAGCGCGAGTTTCCTCGCTCCCTGCGAGCCAAGCCGGGCAATATTTGGGGGCAAATCCAGTATGCGCGTATCGAGGGAGATGGAAACTCTCATCGCCATTGGGCGAATCATAGCACAGCGCTATTTGCCGTTATTGGAATCGAAAAGCCGGGTCCTTTTGCAAAGTGGCACGGGCGTCCCGCCCGTGAAAACCACGCGCGGATGCGCGCGCCACCTCAAACTTGACCAGTACGAAAACGGGTTATGAACGGGAATCGGATGCCGATGATTTGATTAGCGAACGGAGGATAAGGCTTGAATGGGAGAGACTTCAGTCTTACTCCGCGCAGTGCTGCTCGAAAGCATTGATCAGATCTGAAGAGATCTCAGCGGGACCCTTTCCTTCGATTTGCCAACGCTCCATCATGTAAACCAACTTTCCGTCTCTTAGAATTCCAATGGACGGTGACGAGGGCGCATAACCGGTAAAGTAACTGCGCGCTCTGGCCGTTGCTTCCAGATCGCCGCCGGCGAAAACTGTCGCCACTCGATCAGGCCGTACTTCGTGTTTCAGCGCCTGCGCCACTCCGGGACGCGCCTTGCCCGCGGCACATCCGCAAACCGAATTAACCACAATCATCAGCGTGCCGGTGGAATTCTGGACTGCCGCATCAACGGCTTCAGACGTTCTCAACTCTTCGACCCCAAGCCGCGTGAGCTCTTCTCGGAACGGCTTGATGAACTCTTCGGGATATTGCATCACTGGTTCTCCTTGTTCCCAACTATTCTAACCTATTTATTGAAATTGTTCGCGGCGCATCGCCATCACCAGTCATTGATATGTTCCAAGCCGTGAGAGGCAAAGGATAACGACCCATGCGCTCGGCCCATTCGATCACGATCACGGCGCGCTCATCGGAAAGCAATTCGTCGAGATCGACTGCGTGCGCGGCGGATGCCCCCTTATCGAGTCGGTAGAGATCGATGTGATACAGCCGCAGCCGCCCGTCGTATGGATTGACCAGCGTGAACGAAGGGCTGCTCACGTCGTCTTCCGGAACGCCGAGGGCGTGGGCGATGCCCTTGACCAGCAGAGTCTTGCCTGCGCCCAGCGGCCCATTCAGGAGAATGACTTCACCGCCGGCGAGTTCGCTGCCCAGTCGCTCGCCGAGCTGAAAGGTGTCGGCCTCAGTGTGAGAAATGATCTCCGCGGGAAAGCGCATCATGAGGACTCAGGGCTTAGCGTGTTCTTTGTTGCCGGCAAATGCGAATGATTTGAGGAAACGAGAAGCGTCAGCAGAAGCATCGGTTCCTTTTGGAACTGCGATCGCGATTTGATAAACCCGATTACCAACAAGGTAAACCTGACTCTGGAGGTTAGAGTCGGCGCTTTCGCCGGTAAACTCAAGACCGGCCCGGCCGTCCAATTCAATCTTCTTCGTACTGATGAGCGAAGCATTCAGTGCCTTGAGAAAGTTGTCGCGATTGGCAGCCAGCTCCGCATCCGGATTCAAATGGACGCTGGCAGCGTAATCTCCGAAAAGACAAACATATACAACCCCATCGACGGTCACACCGTAGCCGTGCGCGGAAAAATCCGGAACCGGCGTCAGCTCTAACTCTTTCGGCTGGGCCGGCAACAGGACCGAGAATCCACCACCCGGGGGTGCAAACTTGATCCAGTCAGCTTGCATGGCCGGCAATGATGATGCCGGCGCCAAGAGAAGACCTATGATCAGCAGAATTCGTTTCAGCGTGTTCATCGTCACCTCAATATTTTCAGGCGATAGAATTAGGTATCTCGCCGGAAGGATCAAGCTCGCAGAAAGCCTGGCTTAAGTGTTCGCGAATATCGGAAGCCGTCATCGCGCGCATGCCCAGTTCTCTTGCAGCCAAATCACCCGCCAGCCCGCTGACGTAAAGCGCGGCCACAACTGTCTCGAGCGCGGCGACGCGCTTCCCGGCACCGGCTTGAGTCTGCGCCAGAAATCCAGATACGACGCCGGTCAGAGTATCGCCTGCGCCGGCAGTTCCCAGCCCGGCGTTGCCGGTTGGATTAAGAAAGACGCGCCCGTCGGGCGCTGCAATTAACGAGCGACCACCCTTCAAAAGCAGAATCACTTGATGCTCTATCGCGAAGCGGCGCGCGGCGGCAGCCCGATTGTCGAGGGCTGTCTTATCTTTCGCGCCCATCAGCCTGAGCATTTCGCCCGGATGCGGCGTCAGAACGATGGGCAGCTCGCTCGAACCACGCAATTCATGCGGCCAGGGGGACAGACAATTTAATCCATCCGCATCGATCACAATCGGCGTGCGCCGTTGCCCTACCACTTTGTGGACGAACGCTCTGGTTCGCTCATCTTCATACGAGAGCCCCGGCCCAATCGCCACGACATCGGCCCGCTCGCTGAACTTTGCGAAGTAATCGAAAGCTTCATCGCTGACTGCGCCGCGATCAGTTTCCGCCAAACCTGTGGTCATCACTTCCGGCATAACTTGCGACACGACAAGTGGCTGCGCCGACAAAGATGTAGCCACAGTAACGAGACCCGCGCCCGCACGCATCGCTGCGTTCGCGCACAGCGTGGCAGCACCGGTAAATCCGCGCGCACCGGCAACGATCAAAGCGTGCCCATGCGTTTTCTTGTACGAGTCGGGCGTGTAGCGTGTAGCAATCAACCATCGCTTCGCGTCATTTTCGTCCGTGAGAAAAAGATCGGCTTTCGTTTCAGCCAACAACTGTGACGGCGAGCCAATGTCAGCCACGATCAGTCGCCCGTTATAATCAGACGCAGGCGCCAACACGTTCGCGAGTTTCGGCGCCGTCATGGTGACGGTGATGTCGGCGTCAACTGTGGCTCCGATTAACTCGGCGTTGTCGGAATCCAATCCGGAAGGAATGTCGATCGAAACTACGAGCGGATTCCGCATTCCGCTTTGACGCAACTGGTTTATGCCTGGCACCACTTTGCTGTAAATCCCTTCGAGCGGACGCGACAAACCTGTGCCAAACAGCCCATCGACAATCACATCCACAGGTTGCGACAGATACTCTTCTACATTCGACGAGTCATCGTTGCTCCGGCATTGAATGAACCGAATGGATCCGGCGAGGGTCTCAGCGTCTGCTTCGGCAATAGCCGCCAGCGCTTCAAAGTTCGTGCGTGCATCGCCTTTCGTTCCGGCAATGTTTCCAAACAAGACCGCCAAAACATTTGCGCCGGCATGAGCAAGCAAACGCGCCACGGCGGCGCCATCGCCGCCATTGTTTCCGGGTCCGCAAAGTACGAGTGCGGTTTTGTTCGTGAAGTCGCCCGCGAAAACCGACCCAACTACGCGCACCACGGCGGCCGCCGCGTTCTCCATCAAGACAAGGGACGGAATGCCGTAACGCTCTGTGGTGAGCCGATCGATGTCGCGCATTTGCGCAGACGTGATTACGGGTTGCACTGCGCGATCATAAGAAGAAGGCTAGACGAGGGTCAATGGAGGTGGCGCGAATTGGAAGGCAACTGATCGGATTCCAAAAAAGAAAAGCGGTCCGGGTTTCCCCGCCGCTGCCGCTGCTCCAACCTATCCGTTTTCGGGATACTGAGGTAAAGACTCAATCCCGAATGTTCTCCAGAAATTTTTTCAGCCCCGTAAATCTATGCGAATCCACTCGGTTTCCCAGTCTAATTGACCGAACCCGGAGTGCTATCGTTTGAGTCCGACGATCCGCAAGGCTCGTCCGATGACTGCGCCGGCTTCGCCTACACGGAGAACAGAGGCCAACGCAAAATATGCCAACCCGTAAGGTACAAGGACGACTCCGGCAAGCAGAATGGGATGCAACTGAGGAATCGCCAGCCTGATTCCCCATCCCAGCACCGCGCCGCCAATTGCAGACAACCAAAGTTTCGCGATGTAACTGGCGCTCAACCCAGTCCTGCCAATCTTTCGATTGAGACTGCGACGCAGCAAAACAAATTCGACCCAGCCGGCAATGCCTGCGGAAGCCGTCAACCCGGCCGCGCCCCATTTCGGATCAATGCCGAGCAGCCGCGGCAGGGGAATCGCGCAGACGTATCCTAATCCGGTCGTCAGCACCACGCGCACGACGGCATAGCGCAGCGGCGTGCGCGTGTCGTGCAAGGCGTAGTACGTCGATGCGTAGAGCCGCCCGAGCGTGGACGCGAGCAACCCAATCGTCGATCCAGCCAGAATGCCCCAGACATACGTCGAGTCCGCGTGATTGAATCTACCCGTCTGGTAAAGCGCCCCAGTCATCACATCGCCAAAGGCCATCATCGCCATCACCGAGGGCACGATGAAGAACGCAATGCGCTGCAAGCCGGCGTCCAGCCGGTGGCGCAGTTGATCGGCGATCTGATCTCGCGAACCCAACGCGCTCGACATCGCCGGCAACTCAGCCGCTGAGACTGACATGCCGAACAGGCTGACCGGCAACGTGTACAAACTTTGCGCGTACGTCAACGCGGCCACGGCTTGCGGGCTGATTAAGCCGGCGAGCATGGCATCAACGAAAGCAGAAATTTGCACGACGCCGCGGCTCATGAAAACGGGAAAGAAATTTCTGAGAACTGTGCGGACGTTTGCCGAAGCGATATCGAGCACCGGCCGGAGCCGACGAATCAACACAATTACCGTGGGCATCTGGACGCCGAACTGCAAGGCGCTGCCAACGACTGATCCCCAGGCCGTCCAGGTCGCGAGGTGAAATTGATCTTCGCGCCGGCCAAACCAAATGAGTGTTGCGATAATTGCCAGGTTCCAAACGACCGGCGCGGTGTACGAGAGAAAGAACTTGCGATGGCTGTTCAGGACGCCGAGGCACCACGCCGAGAGCACCAACAAACCTGCGCCCGGAAACAATATGCGGATCAGTTGAGTCGTCAGTTCGCGCGTGCCGGGATCGAAGCTCGCCGCAAACAACCTGACGAACAGGGGCGTGGTCAAGACGCCAATGAGCACGACGATTGACGTGGTCAACGCGAGCAGCGTCAAGACCGCATCAGCGACTCGCGAAGCTTCTTTCTTGTCACCACGCGCCAGCAGGTTGGCGTAAACCGGTATGAAGGACGCCGAAAGCGCTCCTTCACCAAATACGTTCTGTAGAAAATTAGGAATCCGAAACGCCGCGCTGAATGCGCCGGCCGCATCGGAAGTGCCGAGATAATGTGCAAAGACGCGCTGGCGAATAACGCCGATGATCCGGCTGATCAGGATGCCGGCGCCCACCATGAACGCGGACCGCCCCGTACTCTCGCCACCATTCTTGTCCGCAGATTCGACGCGGGGAAACCGGCCGGTGCTTTCGCCGACAACTTCAAGAGTTTCACCGGCTACTTCACCAGCGTTGCGACGGTGGCGAAAACCTTCGCCCGCGGAAACTATCTTTGAAGATGAGGCTTGAGGTTCGTCCTTTGGGTTAGAACCGGGAAGTTTGGATTCTGGCTGTCGCTCCGGCGCATCATTCATGTGTTTGGCGTCGCGCGGCTCCGAAGGAGCCAAATGTTTGTAGATGCAAGGTTCACTAATGAAGTCCAGCTCCTTGAGGAGCGGGACGTCGCGCTGCTAAAGGAGCGAACGTTCTCAGGGAAACCGATTGGACTATAAACATTCGGTCCCTACGGGACAAACACCGGATGATTCTAAAGACCGTACTCCTTAATTTTCGTCAAGAGCGTTTTGTAGCTGACGCCGAGCGCCTCAGCCGCGCTTGCCTTGTTGCCGTCATGCGCGGCAAGCGCATCGGCAATCTTCTGCCGCTCGACGATCTGTATCGCGCGCTCAGTCGCTTCGCTGAGAGTGCCCGAGAGATCGAGACCGGCAGCTGTCACAGCGTCCGTTTCGCTGACTTGCAGGCCGAGATCGCGGGGTTGAAGTTCCGTCGCATCTGCGAGGATGCAGGCGCGTTCGATTGAATTCTCCAGCTCGCGCACGTTACCTGGCCACTTGTGCGCCTGAATCGCGACCACGCTCTCATCGCTGAGCGTCGCTTCTCTGCTCCGCAATTCTTTACCGAGTTGCGCCGCGAAGTGTCTGGCAAGCAGGACCACGTCGTCGCCGCGATCACGCAGCGGCGGAATTTCGATGGGGAAAACTGCGAGCCGGAAGAACAGATCCCCCCGGAACTCGCCGCGATCAACCGCACCGCGTAAGTCTTTGTTTGTGGCGGCGACGACGCGCACATCCACTGGAATCGGTGCTTTGCCGCCAATGCGATCGACCGCTTTCTCTTCGATGGCGCGTAAGAGCTTTCCCTGGACAGTCAACGCGAGCTCACCGATCTCATCGAGGAAGACTGTTCCTCCGGCGGCGAGCTCGAACTTTCCGAGTCGTCGTTCGCCCGCTCCGGTGAACGCGCCGCGCTCGTGTCCGAACAATTCGTTCTCGATTAGCGTCTCGGGAATTGCGGCGCAGTTAATCGCGACAAACGGCTGGTCGCGCCGGTTCGACAAGTGATGAAGGGCGCGCGCGAACAATTCTTTGCCGGTGCCCGATTCGCCCAGCAACAAAACCGTCGCCTCGGTCTGGGCTACGCGTTGCGTCTCAGCGACCGCGCGCTTAATGGCTTCTGATTCACCGATGATGCGAGGAAAGCCGTAGCGCTTGGACCACTCTTCGCGCAGCAAGAGGTTCTCGGTGCGCAATCGCGACTGCTCCAGCGCACGCTCAACCAGCAACAAAAGATGATTTGAATCCACCGGCTTCTGCAGAAAGTCGTGCGCGCCGTCTTTCATCGCCTGAACGGCTTCATCGATCGAGCCATAGGCGGTCATCACAATCACGGGGACTTCGTGGTCGGCGTTCTTCGCAGCGCGCAGCACATCGATGCCTGAGCCATGCGGCATGCGCAAATCCGTAAGCACGACTTTGTGAGGCACGCGCGCAATTTCCTCGGTTGCCGCGCGCGCGTCAGCGGCTTCGGTAACTGAGTATCCGGCCGTTTCGAGCGTCATGCGAAGCACTCGCCGCAAGCTCTCTTTGTCTTCAACGAGAAGTATGTCAGGCATGCAAGGTCAGAAGGTTAAGTCCGAGTGCGAATCGAAGGCAAAAGCATAATCGTCGGCGGGTAGAGCGGTGTCAAGGTGATTATTGCAGTAAGCGTTGCACGCATCATCGCTTGCAATGAAAGCTGCATCGCGCAACCTTGAGCCGCTTCGCAAGTTGGTGCAA
This sequence comes from Pyrinomonadaceae bacterium, assembly GCA_035606795.1. Classification (GTDB taxonomy): domain Bacteria; phylum Acidobacteriota; class Blastocatellia; order Pyrinomonadales; family Pyrinomonadaceae; genus UBA11740. The sequence continues at coordinate 31,683 of DATNEI010000113.1, read as the reverse complement.
TTCATGCGTCAAAATAGTCGTTGAAAGTCATCGGCAAACTCAATAGACTGCGAATTGGGAACAATGGGAGGTTACCTACATGACAGTTTCGCGTCGCCTTTTTTTGAAGGCTGTCAGCGGCGCTGCCCTCATCACCAGCTTGCCAAACGCGCTTACTAGCGTCTTCGCACAGAACAAGAAAAATTCAATCCAGGACGAAAAGATAAACAGAGGCAGTTACGGTATTCCAACTGCCACCGATCCGCTCTCTTACTACAACCAAGCGGCGTTTAGCTCATACGTTGGTTCAATCTTTCGGGTCTGGATATCGAGCCGTAACTTTGTCGATCTAAAACTCAATGACGTGTCGCAACTGAAGAATCCAGTGCCCGGCAAGGAAGGGTTCGCACTGTTATTTACCGATGCGCGAGCGAACCGTCTTACCAGTGCGCTCTATCAAGTGGAGCATGCGGCGTTGGGCAAATTTCTACTGATGCTCAGCACAGTCAATCGCGGTGGCACCGAATACGAAGCGGTCATCAACCGTCAGTATCCCTGATCGGCTTCGGAGAAGAATCAGAACAACGATTCGCGCGGCGTTTGAAACGCGGCGAATGAGCTATTTGTGCGCGCGATCTAAGGGTATTGCGGGCGCCCATCCTCCCAGGCAACTCCGTATCTCACACATGGCCCGGTCGCCATATCCGTTACCGGTCCGGGATAGCATCCGGGATGTGCATAGATGCCATAGGGATCGATGAAGTACCAGTTATTGTCGGTGGGATCTCGACGGCAGAAGAAAATGTGCAGGTGCGTGTTGGGCCGCTGCGGGGCAGAGTACCCGCAGCCTCCCGGTCCGGTACAGCCGGCCCAAGCAAGCATCTGGCCACGCACCACGTGCGAACCCAGGAGCGCGGGACTAATCGCCTGCGCATTAGTACCCCAGTAGTCTTGATTCAAGTTGCGCTGATTTACGTTTTGCGTAGCGCCCGTGGTGTTTAGATAGTTCGTATAGTTGACGAGATCGTTGCCCCCCAGAGTAGGTATTGTGTTGTTCCATGCTGCATTAGCGTCGTGGTCAGCGCCGTTTCGCAGATGCATGTAGATGGTACGAAATGCGTCGGCGACTCCATTCGAATCGTGGCTCACCACGATCGTGTTTCCTGACCAAGTATCCCAGCCGACAAAGATCACTTTGCCTGGAGCAGCGGCTCGCACTTTAAATGTTTTCCAGTCGCTGTCGCGCAAGTAATCAATCGCATGGTGATAACTATGCGGCGAATACTCCCAGGTTCCCCAATGGACGACCTTGGGATCGTCGAAAGGCAGAGTGAAAAGCTTGTCATTGAATGTGATCGCGGAGAGCCGCGCGTATTCGTCGTTGTCAACCGGCCATCGGTAAGCGACGTTATCGCCACTTATCCCATACACGTACGGAGTAGCCTTACCATCGACGTTGCGGGCTACTACCTGATTCGCACAATCATCTGAGCAGCCCCAGTCATATGCTTCGACGTCGCACAGACGCAAACCTATATGCTCGAGTTCGTGGTTCTTACTTCTAATATTTTCTCTATCGACACCAACCCAAAGGTAATAACCGTCTGTTCCCTGTCGCCAAACGCCGGCAAAATGTTCAACTCCGCCGTCAACGTAACGTCGAAAACGAGTTAGACGAAGCCCCTGCGCTGCCAGTTCTTGCCACTTTGCCTTGAAGCCCGTCCAATCCGCCCCGACCCAAAGGTAATGTGCATCATTGCCAGCCCGCCACACTCCGGCAAAGTGCCGCACTGTTCCATCAACATAAGTCTGAAAGTCGACCAACCTCAGTCCATGGTTCGAGAGTTCTTGCCACTTCGCGTGAAACGAAGCCCAGTCAACGCCAACCCATAAATAATGAGCGTCCGTTCCCTGACGCCAGACGCCGGCATATTTCCGGGTGTTCCCGTCAAGCCATGTCTGCAGATTCGTCAGTCTTAATCCCTGGTTCGACAGCTCACTCCACTTCGTCTGGAAACTATTCCAGTCCGCCCCGACCCAAAGGTAATGTGCATCAGTTCCCGGCCGATATACGCCTGAGAAGAGTCTTTGATTCGCGTTGACGTAGGTAGTGAAATCTACCAAGCGCATATTCTGGTTGGATAGATTCTGCCATTTGTTTTGAAATGCGTTCCAATCCCAATCCAGCGAGAGTAGTTGTTGACCGGATCCCGCGCGCCAGACTCCGGCATATCTGATTCCCATTAGCGAAGACCTCCTTTGAGGGCGCGGATGATTAACCGTTATCGATTTGAAGTCAATAGCAAGCCGATTAGGAACTGTTGCTCCCCATCACGGAATATCGACAAGATTCTGTAGGCGATTGAAGGAGGAGATTTAAAAAGGAAGGCTAGTTCTTTGGCTCGTATTCGCCGCGCGCTTTGGCCGCTTCATAATCCGAAGTCGCGAGCCGGAGGGAAAGTTGTACCGGCCGGTAGGCGAATGGGGCCGGCCCGCCGAAGGCGCCTTGAATCGTAGCCACGATTGCGTCCTGGTTGCCGCGAAACGAATTCACGTTGCCGCGCTGATTGAAAATCACGAACAAGACTACCCGGCCGCTCTTGGTGTTCAGCTGCCCCACCAGTGAACTTGCTCCGCCATCCGTGCGGATGAGCGTACCGGTTTTTGCGACGACACTCCCGCGCTCCGCCGGGTCGGTGTAACGATCTTCGAGCGTCCCCGGATCCACGCCCGCAACGGGCAGAATATCCGACAACTTTAGATTGCTTTTCTTAAGCTCGTCGCGCAGACCACGCAGAATCATCATCATGGCTCGCGGCGTCACACGATTCACACCGAGTCCGCTGGTCGAAGCAAGTGACACTTCTTCCGGATTTACTTTCAGGGAATTGACGACCAGCGCGCGCACTGAATCGGGACCGCCCAGGGATTCACCAATACGCTCAGCCATGAAGTTGTTCGAGTAGCACAACAGCACTTTCAGGATATCGACGAGCTTGCTGGAGCGGCGGGTGAGCAACGGAGTGGCCTGGGGTGGCGCCGGGCCAATTAGCACTTCGCCGGCGATGGTGACGCTGGGCACTGAACCAAGGCTTTGCTGATCACCGAGCAGCAGCCGCTCATCAAGCCAGGCACGCGTGGCCCCGGCGGAGCGCGTGAGCGAATCCATCGAGGCGCGCAACTCTTCGCCCGATCGTTGTGACGACCAATCAAAATTCATCGTGAAACCCGGAGCGACGATCAGGTTCCCGGTCACCTTCTTAATTCCCAGGTCGTTCAACTGCCGCGCCAACATCACCGCGTGCTCGTACCGAAGCGAAGGATCGCGACCGCTAATGACGAGGTCGCCGTTCAGCGTGGCGGTCGCGGCATCCACAGTTCCGTTCGCCCAAACTGAAGTTAAAAACCGATGGTTCGGCCCAAGGTTCTTGAGTGCGGCAAACGCGGTCGCGAGTTTGACCGCAGAGGCCGGATTAAATTTCTCGTCGGCAGACTGTGATGCGATGACAGTGCCCTCGACCGTTTCCGCCAGCACGCCCTGGTAGCCGTGAATCGGCGTTAGCGATTCCGCTAGCGCAACTCCCGGCGTAGTGGTTGTAACTGATGAGCTGGCGTTGGAGTTCTGTACGCCTGCTTGAGCAGTCACTGCGGCCGACGGTGACGGCGCGCTCGGCTGCGCCCCCGCCATTGCCGAGAACGACAGGATGAGACAAATCGCGGCGAGCCACCGGTTGATGCGGCGATCGCTCAGCGTTTGTTCTTTTCTTGTGATTCTCATCGTCAATAAAATATAACACGACTAATCCGGCGCATTCGGCGAAACTGAAAGCGCCCACATTTGATGCTGTGGATTGCGGGACGGATGCACAAATTGCCCCCCAGTCGCGCCCGCCAATTTCATTGACACTCATCAGGTGCGCTCCTAGAATCCAAGCAGACTCCCCCGTCAGTTCGGAAGTAAGAATGCGAGAACAGGAACCGGTTACGATCGATCGATTGCGTGCGACGCATGCCACCCGGCGAAAGGAAATTCGCGTGCGTCTCTCTGAATTCGATCAGGTCTGGAACAGTGGATCAGATGCTCGTCTGTGGGAAGAGATGGTCTACTGCATCTTCACCGCGGGCTCGTCGGCAGCATCGGGCATGACGGCCGTCATTGCGGTGAAACCGCTGCTGAAACAAGGAAGTCGCGCAGCGATTACGCGGGCGCTGAGGAAGCCACCGGCATATCGCTTTCATAACGTAAGGGCAGAGCACGTGGTTGCGACGCGCGAATTTCTGCGCACAAATCTTTCCATGCGCCTGCGCGAAAAGCTCGAAAGCTTTGATGATGCCGAAGAGCGACGCGATTGGCTGGCTCGGACCCGTGATATCAAAGGACTGGGATACAAAGAGGCAAGCCACTTTTTGCGGAATGTCGGCTTCAAAGGTTACGGCATTCTGGACAAACACATCATCCGCTGCCTGGCCGAACTCGGCGTGATTGATTCCGCCAAACCACCGACCACCCGCATGCGCTATCTGGCCAGCGAAAGCCGGATGAAAGACTTTGCCAAAGATATCGGCATTAACTTTGAAGAATTGGATTTGGCGCTCTGGTCAATGAAGACCGGCAAAATTCTGAAATAGCGATCACCTATCAGAGGTTTGTAGTATGAAGCTTTCCCTGACCCCAAAGTCGCCGCCAGGATTGGTTCGTTCAATTCTACGTCCCAGCCTTCTGGTCGGTGTGTTACTACTGCTCCCCTGCGCCGTTTTTGGAAACAACCAGAAAGCTCTGCGCCAGGCACAAAAGGCTTTGCGCTCAGGCGATTTTCAGCGCGCCGAACATTTGTATCGCGAGATACTGCAAAAAGATGACGGCGAACTCGATGCTCACCTCGGATTAAGTAAGACCCTCTTGAAGCAACTTCGCTTGCGCGAGTCATTCGATCAGGCAGCCAGGGTGATCGCCGCAAACCCGCTTTCGGCCGAAGGTCACGCGGTGCTCGGCTACGCCCTTCTGGCCACCGGTGATTTTCGATTGTCGCGGGAAGAGTTCCGGACCGCATTGAACATCGACGACGATCAGGCGATGGCAGTTGCCGGATTGGCGATGATTGACTTCTACGAAAACCGAACCGGCAGTGCGATTGAAAAGCTGCGCCGCGCAGTGGCTATGGATCGGGACGAGCCGGACTACATCTTCAGTCTGGGCCAGGCAGCGGCGCGCGCTGAAAGGTATAAAGAAGCCGCCGATGCGTACGAGCGCTTTTTGATAATTGCACCGCGCACGGATGCAGAACGGCGTGCGCGCATTCGCGGGCTCATCGATTTTCTCCGGTATCTTGGTAATCAGAGTTCTCTCTACAACGTGAGCGGTCCTGAACGCACGGTTTTGCCGTTCGAATCGATCGACAATCGGCCGATCGTTAAAGTGCGACTGAACGGATCAAAAAACCTCCTGCGCTTTGTGCTCGACACTGGCTCGGGAATGTCGGTGTTATCTGAAGAGACGGCGCATAAACTTGGCCTGCGCCCGATCGCGCGGGGCGGACTGGCGCGCGCGATTGGTGGCGGCGGCCGCTTTGAGATCGTTTACGGCTATCTCAACTCGATGGATTTGGGAGACATCCACATTGAAAACGTTCCCGTCTATGTCCGGCACTTTTACGACTTAACCACACCGGTCGATGGATATTTGGGAATCGCAGCTTTGACGCGATTGGTGACGGCAGTGGACTATGGCACGCGACGGATGACCCTGATAAGACAACGCAACCGCGCCGATCTGAGTTCGCTGATTGATCGCGTTGCCACGACGGGTTCCGGAACAAATATTGTCGCGCGTCCCGGCTTTGAAATTCCTGTGCGCACTACCTCAAGCGGATTTCTTAGCGGCGAAGTGACGGTCGAAGGTGTACAGAAATCCATGAATTTCATCATCGACACCGGCGCAACCGTAAGCGTGATTTCGCAACGCGCTGCTGAACTCGATTCGTTCGCCGAATTTATTCAGCCTGACCGCATGCGCGTTTTCGGCGCTGCGGGCGTGGCTGAAGACGTAAAGATGGCGATGTTGCCCAAGGTGGCGATCGGCGATTGCATCAGAGAAAAGATCAACGCTGCGGTGTTGGATCTCGATCCGATCAATGAAACTGCGGGATTTCAGCAGAACGGTATTCTCGGTGGGAATTTCCTGCGGCACTTTCGGGTCGTGTTCGATTTCCAGCGAGGAATTCTTCGGTTTGAGCCGATTGATACCGCCAAAGCGAACAGCCCTGGGACGCAGGAACCTTCCGGCTTATGAAACCAAGCGCGTACCTCGAAACGTCAGTGATTGGAGCGTATCTCGATAACGGCGAACCGTTTCGTCGCGATTTGACCATTCGCTGGTGGGAGCATGAGCTGTCGCAATATCGCGCGGTGATCTCGCCCCTTGTCGTGCGCGAACTGGAGCGACTGGAAGAGCCCCATCGATCGGCTTATTTGAAATTGACGCGTCCTCTCGAGCAAGTTGAACTCAATGAAGAGTGTGCGATTCTTGCCGACGGTTATGTGTCAAGAGGAATTTTTCATCGCAAGTTCATCGCCGATGCGATGCACGTAGCATTTGCTTCGTTTCACAAAATCGATTATCTAGTTACATGGAACTTCGGACATCTCGCAAACGTGCGACGGCAAGCGCGCATTCGTTTGTTCAATACCGCGGCCGGATTTTTTGTTCCGATGATCGTCACCCCGGAGTTTCTGGTATCTGAAGCGACTGAAAGACCGACAGCGTGAGTTAATGCGAAATTCGAGTTGCGCATCTCGAATTTAGAACGAATCCTTGAAATCTTGAATCTTGAATTCTGGAATTTGTAATTCTGATTTCTTACTTCTCGTTCCATGTATCGCCGGCCAAAATTTCTAACCGAACTGATTCGCATTCGCGAGGCCATGTCTCGCGAAGCCGATTACGACGTTGACCTTTTTGCCGAGATGGTTCGTTCAGGCGAACAACCTAAACAAGGAAAGGTGCGGAACATTCGCGGCTTCAGAAAACGCGCCGGACGCGACGACAGTGAAGACGAAAATACAATGACGCCGAAACGCGCAGCGAAGTAAATATGGACGCTACCTTTGAAACCATCGGCCTCGAAGTGCCAAGCGAAAAGGCCATCAACTTTCTCGCCGAGCGGGCGGAGAATCAGGGTGAAGCGAGCCAATTATCGCGCCGCGGTGCGGTTTTGCATGGTCGCTGCTGGAAACTGGGAGAGGGCCTGGAGGTCTGGACGGTTCTTTACGAGTCAGGTACTGGCGACGTCTTTTATGCGAACTGCCGGCCCGGCTTTAGGGCGCGCTTTACGCAACGCATCGGGCCGTGGGCGCTGACGGAATATGACGAAGAAGGTGAGGCGGTCATCCACGGTTACTGCGACGGCACCGACACCGAAGTGCTGTTTGAACTGCAAAACCTGACTGAGGTCGGCGCCGAAGGTTTTCGTGCACCGGCTCTCCACGTCGGATTGTGTGGCTTGGCGTATCGGGCGCGCATATGCGCGCGAGAAATGGATGCCCGCTGGTTGCCGCTGGAACGTGCTGCTCCTTCGCGCGCGGCGCACGAGAATGACTGGATCGTTCGTGGCCGGGTGATTGCTTTCAAACCTCTCATCAATCCTTTGTCGGGCAGCGAACTTTACTGGATCTATCTCGACCTCAATCGGTTGAAACTCGAGGTTCTGGTGAACGCGCGTGCCCTCACTGGCTCACGTCTGCAAATCGGGGCGACGATTTCGGCAGAGGTCTGGCTGCAAGGCCATGTCCTCGACTCGCGCGCGTTGCGCCACCAATATGAAGGCGTCGATCAATCTTGCTCCACCGCCTCTCTATGGTCACACTTCCTGCGTCATAACTAAGCTCAAGAGAGCGATCCCGATTGCATGAAGCGTTTCATCATCATTGCGCTCACGCTCGTCCTGCTTGCCGCTGCTGCCTACGTCATAGATCAATATTGGATTCATCGCTACGACTCGGTGATTAAGGCGGAGGCGACGCGTTATCACGTCGATTCGGATCTCGTCTGGAGCATTGTTTACGAAGAGACCTATTTCCGTCCCTGGAAAAAAGGCGAGAAGGGTGAGATCGGCTTGATGCAAGTCACACCCACCGTGGCCCGTGAATGGGCGACGGAGACCGGCACCGGCGCCACACAACAGTCTTCCACGTTTGACGCCAACTCATTGTTAAGTGACGCCAATCGCAACGTGCAGATTGGATGTTGGTATCTGGCAAAGTTTAGCGACGAGTACCGCAACCTGCCGGATCGCGAAGCGCGGATGCTGGCCGCGTACAACGCCGGCGATAGCCGCGTAATTGAATGGAACAAAGTGCCCGAAGGCGCACCGCCGCTCACCGAACAACAATTCATTGACCGTATCGATATCCCTTCGACGCGCGCTTACGTCACTTCAATCCTCAAGCGCTATCGCCATGTGAAATCTGCTAAGGCTCAATGACACGGGTCAGACAGGCTGAATCGTTCAGATGAATGCAATCTATTCTGCTCGCTGGGTCCTCCCAATCGCCTCGGCCCCGATCGACTTCGGCGCGGTGGCGATCGAAGGTGAGCGGATCGTCGCGGTTGGTGCGGCCATCGATCTTGCAGCGCGCTTCCCGCATTTCCCCGTCACAGATTTTGGAATTAGTGCCATCCTGCCCGGCCTGGTCAACGCGCATTCACATCTCGAACTGACGGTCATGCGCGGGTTTCTCGAGCCTGAAGAGCACGATTTTTTTGCCTGGCTTAAAAAACTCACGATCGCGCGCATGGCGATGACCGCTGACGACCTGTTCGTTTCTGCGGCCTGCGGTGCGATCGAGGCGGCGCGTGCGGGTATTACTTGCGTGGGCGATTCAAGCTCGGTGGGAACCCGCACCATGCCGGCTCTGGCGGAGATCGGGTTGCGTGGGATCGTCTATCAGGAATCGTTCGGGCCGGATCCCAGCCTGGCTGCACAGAATGTCTCCGGATTGCGTCGCGAACTCGACGCGATGCGCGCGTTGGAGAGCGCAACCGTTCTTGCAGGTGTTTCGCCGCATGCGCCGTACACCGTGAGCGCGCCACAGCTGGAGTTGATCGCGCAACTGGCGACTGCCGATCGATTGCCATTGATGATGCATGCAGCGGAATCGCAGGCTGAAAAAGCTCTGCTGGTTGCAGGCACTGGCGCCTTCGCGGAAGGATTGCGCAAGCGCAACATTGACTGGCGAGCGCCGGGAGTTTCGACTATTCAATATCTCGCGCAGCACGGCATCATGGAAACAAGACCGTTGCTCGCGCACTGCATTACCGTCGACGATCAGGACATTGAAACGATTCGCACAACCGGCGCGAGCGTAGCCCACTGTCCCAAGTCAAACGCGAAACTTCGTCACGGTGCCGCGCCGTTTGCGAAGTTCCTCGGCGCCGGATTGAAAGTGGGGTTGGGGAGCGATTCAGTCGCCAGCAACAACACCTGCGATATTCTGGAGGAGGCGCGGTTTGCGACGCTACTGGCGCGTGTTAGTGGCACAGACTTCAGTCTGGACGATCGCCCATCACAGACTGAAGTCTGTGCCACTGACGCACTCTTAAGCGCCACGCTCGGCGGCGCTCGCGCGCTTGGTTTGGATCGCGAAATCGGATCGTTGAAAGAGGGAATGCAGGCCGACCTCGTCGTCGTTCGGCTTGACGGTTCACATCAACAGCCCGTCACAAACCCGGTCGATGCACTGATCTTCTCTTCCTCAGCTCGCGATGTGCGAATGACGATAGTGGCGGGCAAAGAAATTTTTCGTGATGGCAACGTCTCGACCGCAGACGAGATGGAGCTTCAAGGGCGACTCAAGCTCGTTCGGGACAAACTTGAAGAAGCCGGTAAACAAAATGCAGTGAGCAGTGAGCAGTGAGCAGTGAGCAGATTATATCTGCTTACGTCGGGTCACCGCTTACCGCTTACCGCTCACTGCCTACTGCTTACTGCTTACTGCTTACTGCTTACTTTTCTGGTTTTTTCGGCCGCGTCACGCGCGGCCCAAAGTTGGCCTTATCAACCTTCTATGACGCTCATCGCGCTTACTGCTCGTTTCTCGTAAGCGGCGATGGTCGTCAGGTTCTGTTTTTCAATTGGAGTCAATGAAGCTTCGTTGAATTTCGGGTCAGGTTTGTACCAATCAAAGCTGGCGAAGTACTTCTGGGTCCACTCGTTTTTAAAGACTTTGCCGTGACGCGCGTAGATTTCGTCGCGCATCTTGCGGACGTCCTCGACAAAAAGCCCTGACAACAGAGCGCGAGTGATTGGCTTCGTGCTGATTTGATTGTGCAGCTTGTTTTCGTAAGCAACTATCGTCTCGACATTCGTCTTGTCGGAGCCCGTTAGCTCTTCGTCTTTGAATTCCTCGTTCGGATCGTACCAAACTTGTCCGCCGAAATACTGCTGCAACCAGAGCGTTTTGAAGACCCGGCCATGGCGCGCGTAAATCTCGTTTCGCAGCAAGCGCAACTCATGCAGACTTAGTCCCCGCAGCATCGTTTCCGCAATGAGTTTGTTTTCAAAGAGCTCCATGTCGCCGGGAGCGATCGCAATTTTGCGTTGCTGGCGACGGATAGTGTCGATCAGCTGAAGGTTCTTTTGCTCAATTGGGGAAAGGCTTTTCGGATTGTAGTGATCGGCGGGCCGATACCAGTAGCGCTCATCGAAGTATTGCTGCAGCCATGGTTCATCAGCGAAGCGTTTGCCGCGAATGGCTTCCACCTCAGCCGCCAACACCGTCCATTCCGCGTTGGTGTGCGTGCCGAGCTTCCTGCGCGTCAGTGCTTTGTCCTGATAAAGACGCATGTCGCCGGGCTCGACTGTCTCGTGTTGCGCCGCCTCCGTGAGACGAATCACGTCGAGGTTGTCCCGCTCATGATCATTCAAGGCAGTGTTCTGGAACTCAGCATCGGGCTTATACCAGTCGCGCGATTGCAGGTAACGCTTGATGTCGGGATCTTTGAAGATGCGCCCATGCTTGCCGAAGACAATGCCGCGGACCAGCTTGAGATCGTAAAGCGTCAGCGGGCTCAGGTCTTTCGCTGAAATATTTCGTCCGCGAAAGTCGAAACTCTCCCAGTTCTTGATCGTCGTGTACTCGTCCTGCGCGAAAACGGAGGAAAAAGCACTGAGCGAAGCAAGCAGGAAAAGCGTGGCCAGAAGCCGGTACGGTGTGACAGGGGATTTCATGTGTTACCTCTCGGTTACCAGGACGACCGAAGTTTTCTGTTTTGCGAGCGAAATAATTAGCACCGCCGCCGCGCGGAAATTACGGGTTAGCCGAAAATGTCGCGGACCTTGTCCGACAATTTCTTGTCTTCCAGGTCTTTGGTTTCGATCCGCTCGAGCTGCTCGAGCAGTTTTCGCTGCTCGCGCGTGAGCATTGTCGGTGTTACCACCGAAACTGAGACGAATAAGTCACCGCGTCCCCGGCCTCCGAGAACCGGCATGCCCTGGCCGCGCACTCGAAAAACGGTTCCGGTTTGCGTGCCCGCGGGAACCTTCAAGCTGTCCTGGCCGCTCAGCGTCTTGACGTTGATTTCGGCCCCCAGCGCGGCCTGCGCAAACGTAACCGGCACCGACGCGTAGAGATTATTGCCCTGCCGCTCGAACAATTCGTGTTCGGCAACATGAATGACAACGTAGAGATCGCCGGGCGCACCGCCATAAGCTCCTGACTCGCCTTCGCGTTGCAGACGCAGCCGCGATCCGGTTTCTACGCCGGCGGGAATCTTCACTTCGATCTGTTTTTCGCTTTCGACGCGGCCTTGGCCCTGACAACCCGCGCAAGGCGAAGTGATCACCTGACCGGTGCCGCGACAATTGCCGCAAGTGCGCGAGACTGAAAAGAATCCTTGTTGAAATCTAACCTGGCCTGCGCCGCCGCAAGTCTGGCACGTCTCTGGCCGAGTTCCCGCGGCGGTACCGGCGCCATTGCAGGTCTCGCACGTTTCCAGCTTCGGAATACGCAGTTGCGCAGTCATTCCCGTCGCTGCCTGTTCCAGCGAAATCTCCAGGTCGTAGCGCAAGTCCGCGCCGCGTTGTTGTCCCGATCGGCGCGAGCCCGTCCGCGCACCTCCGCTAAAGACATCGCCGAATCCAAAGAGATCGCCAAGAATGTCTTCGATGCCGCCGAATCCCGGCGCGCCCCAGGCCGCGCTCGCAGCGCTCGACACGCCCGCGTGTCCGAATCGATCGTAACGTCCGCGTTGTTCCGCGTCGGAAAGGACGGCGTACGCTTCAGCAGCCTCTTTGAATTTCTCTTCGGATTCCGGGTTAGCCTGGTTTTTGTCCGGGTGATACTGGTGGGCGAGCCGCCGGTAAGCGCTCTTCATTTCCTGTTCGGTCGCACCGCGTGCGATTCCCAATACTTCGTAATAATCGCGTTTAGCCATAACCTTCTATCAAAGCGAGCGGCCAGCAGATGTGCCGACGTTCCGGCAAGCTACTGACCGTCTATGGAATTCTATCTGAACTGCTTTAGTTGCTCAATCCGCTGGTCTGGTTTCTTCGGTGCCCTGCTTCATCATGGCGTTGGTCAATTTCGCCCCCAGTCGCTCCACCGCATCCAGTGACATTCTGACCTCGCCAATTTCGTCAGATTTTATTGCGGCTTCGCCATCAGTCAGCACTCTCTGGCCGGCTTCCTGCTGGTCGGCTTCAAGCAAACCACCGAACTCAAGGAAAGTTCGTTGAGTATTCTTTACGAGGCTCGCCAACTTGTTGCGTAAAGCAATTCTCTCAGTTTCAGACCGATCGCTGTCGGCCATTGTCTCGGCCTCTTTGATAATGTTCTCGATCTGTTCCGGAGACAAACCCGACGTGGGCGTGATCCGCATCTGCTGTTCGCGACCCGTCGTTTTGTCCGCAGCAGACACCGATACGATTCCGTTGGCGTCGACTTCAAATGAAACTTCAATTTGCGGCACGCCCCGCGGCGCCGGCGGAATTCCCACCAGTTCGAATTTGCCGAGACTCCTGTTGCCCGCAGCCACGTCCCGCTCGCCCTGCATCACGTGAATTTCCACGGACGCCTGGTTGTCAACGACGGTCGTGAAGTTCAGGCTGTTGCGCAGGGGAATAGTCGAATTGCGCTCGATGATCTTGGTAAACAGGCCGCCCCGGGTCTCCAAACCGAGGCTCAACGGCAAAACGTCGAGGAGCACGATATCTTTGACATCGCCACTCAACACTCCGCCTTGAATCGCCGCGCCCATAGCGACGACTTCGTCAGGATTGATCTCAGCTGAAGGCTTCTTACCGAAAATCTTTTCCACGGTCCGTTCGACGATTGGCGAGCGCGTCTGGCCGCCAACCAAAATGACCTTGTCTATATCCTTCGCCTGCAATTCGGCGTCCCGCAATGCTCGTTCACAAGGTTCGATCGTTTGCTCAACCAAACCCTCAACCAGCTTTTCGAACTGATCGCGCGTCAAGGTTTTATTTAGATGCTTGGGTCCCGACGCGTCGGCCGCAATGAATGGCAAGTTGAAACTTGCGTCGGTAGCTGAAGATAGTTCGCACTTTGCGCGTTCAGCGGCTTCCTTCAAACGCTGCAGGGCGAGCCGATCTTTGCGCAAGTCGATGCCCGTGTCCGTCATAAATTGGTCCGCCATCCAATTCATGATGCTTTCATCAAAGTCTTCGCCACCGAGAAAGGTATTACCCGAAGTCGAGAGGACTTCGAAGACACCTTCATTCATCTCCAGAATTGAAATGTCGAAAGTGCCGCCGCCCAGGTCATAGACCGCGATCTTCTCGGAGGCCGACTTCCCGAGACCATAGGCCAAAGCGGCCGCGGTCGGCTCGTTGATAATGCGATTCACCTGAAGGCCGGCGATTTTGCCGGCATCCTTAGTAGCCTGACGCTGCGTATCGTCGAAGTACGCGGGCACAGTGACGATCGCATCAGTGACAGCTTCGCCGAGAAAATCTTCCGCCGCGGCTTTCAAACGTTGCAGCAGAATCCCGGAAAGCTCCGGCGGACTATAGATCTTTTCCTGGACGCGGACGTGCGCGTCGCCGTTCGACGAATTTACGACTTCGAACGGGACGGCGTCTCGCATGCGCTTGGTCTCGGCAGAGTCGAACTTTCGTCCAATCAAGCGTTTCACTGCATAAACTGTATTGGCGGCGTTCGTAACCGCCTGGCGCTTGGCAATCTGTCCCACGAGCCGCTCGCCCTTGTCGGTGAAACCCACAACGCTGGGCGTAGTCCGACCGCCTTCTTTGTTGGGCACGATTTGAACTGCGCCACCTTCAAGAACGGCGACGCAGCAGTTCGTCGTCCCTAAGTCGATGCCAATTATTTTTCCCATAGCAGGTGCGGCTAACTACCGGACTTGGGCGCCGCTACTTTGACCATCGCGGGTCGCAGCAAGCGGTCTCCAATCCGATAACCGCGGGCAAGCTCTTCAACTACGGTATCTGGTTCGTGTTCGTCGGAAGGCTCAGTAACGACAGCCTCATGGATGTGTGGATCGAAACGCTCGCCGACCGCCGCGATGGGCTGCACGCCAAACGATTCGAGCACCTCCGAAAGTTGTTTGCTGATTAACTGGACTCCGTGAAGGAAATGACGGAACTCAGCTGACTCACTGGTCTCAACTGATCGTTCAGCATCGACCGCGCGAGAAAGATTATCCATCACTGGTAGCAGTTTCTGCGCCGCCTCGGCGACGACTCGGTGGTAGGTTTCTGTGCGCTCGCGCTCGACGCGCTTGCGATAATTCTCGAAATCCGCCTGGCGGCGCAGCAGCGCGTCCTGCGCTTCCGTCACAGCCGTTTGCAGGCGTTTGATTTCAGCCCGCGAGGCCACCAGCTCAGCAGTCAGCGGTCCCCCGCCTTGCGCGTCACTCGGCGCGTCAGCTTCAATTACTGCTTTCTCTTCCGCCGCCCCATCGTCTTCAAGCGATGTCTCTTCGTAGAGCGGATCGTCCTCAAAGCGGATTGGAATGCGGTTGGCGGTCTGCGATTTTCGGTCTCCCACAATAAACCTTCGAGTCAAACTATTCTGATGTGAGGGATATCGAAGCGGAAAACGTCTCAATGCAACGACGCTTCATTCGACAGTGCACGCTCGATAAAACGTGCAAGATAGTTTACCACAGCCATCGTGCGGCCATATTCGATTCTTGTCGGCCCGACGACGCCTATAGTTCCTGAGACCTCACCGCTCAACTGGTACGACGCGGTAATGACCGTGCACTTCTTCATCGAGGGAACGGCAATCTCGTCACCGATAACAACCTTTACCCCACGTGGGGCGCGATCGCTATCCAGACACTCGTTGAGTATCTTGACCAAACGCTTCTTCTCTTCGAGTGTTTGCAAGAGTTCGCGCAACCTTTCGCGATTAGCAAACTCGGGCTGGGTCAGAATATTGAAAGCGCCCTCGATATAAACTTCACTCGTCGCGCTATCCTCATCGTCCAGACTACGCTCGCAGAGCAGCATTGCGTTGTGTAAAAGCCAGTCGTAAAGCGCCTTCTCTTCCCTTATTCGCGCCAGGATCTGCTGGCGAATTGAACGCAAGTTCGTGCCGTAAAACTCTGCGTTTAGATATCGCGCGATGGCGTCCAGATCGTCCTGGCTGAAACGTTCATCGAGCCGAATGACTTTGTCATGCACGATGTTGGAAGTGGAAACCAGCGCCACCAGAATGCGGTTATCGGGAAGATTGAGAAAGCTGATGTGCTGCAAGCCATTCTCGGACAGTGACGGCCATACTACGATTCCGACATTCCGCGATAACTCCGAAAGCACATGAGACGCCCGCTCCATGAGTCGATCCGGGCGCATCGTTACTTCCATCACTCCACCAATATCTTCAATCGCTTTGAGATCCGATTTCGAAAGCCGTGTGTCGCTTACTACGTTATCGACGTAATAGCGATAGCCTCGATCAGTCGGAATGCGACCGGCTGAAGTGTGCGGCTGTTCGAGCAGGCCGAAGTCATCCAGCTCAGCCATCACGTTTCGAATGGTGGCGGAACTCCAACCCGACCCGTGCGCAAACTGATCGGCAACCACATGGGAACCAACCGGCTCACCAGTAACCAGGTGCTCCTGAATAATCGTCGCGAGTACGGCTTCCCGTCGTGATTCGGGGGTCGGGCGCGATGGTGTGGTTGAAGTTGAGGATCGCCTGGTCATAGATAATGCCTGGCTGTTTCTGCCAGCCGAACGTGTGCGGAGCCAGTATAGCCAATTCGAAAAAACGCCGCAAAACCCTTAGTCACCGTCGGTTTCCTCATGCTCGCCCACGACGTTGGCGTCGTAGCGCTGCAATGTCTTGTCCGCTTAAGTCATTCGACCCCAAACGCTTATCGCGCTCTGACGCGAATCCGCGAGCCTGATTGGGCATCGCCACGAGCTAACTTTGGTATTTCCGGCGGATTTTTGCCGGTTCTGGTGGGCCATTTGACCGTTGGCCCAGTGGCCCATAAGATTCGTGCGTCAGGCACTCCGGTCATGCCCCAGAACAACTTGCACCTTCAGAGAGTCTTTAGCGACGCGTTTCGCCACCTCGACCCGAAAGGTCGGCGGTTTCGTCTCACTGTCGCCGATATCGAGGTGCGTTTCTTCCCTTACGCCGGACTTCACCACACCATTCGGGTCCGCTCAGGTCGCGTGTATGTGCGACTCTCGGACATTTTTGACGCGGCGCCGCCTGAAGTCATTCGCGCCCTGGCGTTTCTGCTGGTGGCACGACTGCTGTCGCGAAAAGCGCCCCCGGCTCAGGAAAAGATCTACCGTGGGTATGCATTTAGTCCCGAAGTTCTGCGCGCTTCGGACATCGCGCGGCAAAAACGCGGTCGGAAAGTAGTCTCAACGGCGCGCGGCAAAACTTACGACCTCGAGGAATTGTTCGCGCGGCTGAACCGCAAGTACTTCGCCGGTGAGATAGAAAAGCCGGTGCTGACCTGGTCCAAGCGGCGAGCCAAACGAATTCTTGGACATCACGACTCAGTTCACAACACGATCACGATCAGCAAAGCGCTGGATGCTCGCGACGTTCCCGAGTGGTTTGTCGAGTACATCCTTTATCACGAGATGCTGCACATCAAGCATCCGGCGAAGTTAATCAACGGGCGGCGCTATTACCACACGCCGGCATTCCGCTCCGAAGAGCAGCGCTTTCCTCGCTATCAAGCTTCCCAGGACTGGCTTGACCGAGTAGTCCGTAAAAATCGCGAACTGCGCGCCCGCGCCGCTTAACGCGGCAACGAGCAAAGGGAAATTGTATTGTCCCCCACTTTGCTCTTCGCTCTTCTCTCCTTTGCTCTTCCCTCTTTGCTCTTAGCCCTTTGCTCTTAGCTCTTTGCTCTTAGCTCTTTGCTCTTAGCCCTTTGCTCTTAGCCCTTTGCTCTTAGCCCTTTGCTCCTAGCTTTGCCGCTCCCAGTCTTTCCGGAACTTTATTCCGGCCGCCACGTTTACACATTCAGGTAGGTGGGCTCCTCCTGAGAGCGGGCAATCAAAGCGAACGCAGTTGACGAGACTGCTTAGCAACGGTTGCTCGCTCTGTTTCTTTTAACCTCGCTGGACAATTGTCAGGTGGCCTCGCTAGACTACACGGTTTCAAGTAGCCGCGGATCGCCATCTATGCGACCGCCATCACAGATCCAAGGAGCACCGACTAAGTCCTAATGGCAATTCCAGCAACCCAAATTCGGCGCGGCATGGTCATCGTTTTTGAAGGCCAGCCGTGCAAAGTAGTTGAATTTCGTCACCACACGCCCGGAAATTTGCGGGCTATGATTCAGACCAAGCTGCGCAATATTCGCACTGGTTCGTCGTTTGAGCACCGCTTTCGCTCGGCCGACACCATCGAGCGCGCCTCGATGGAACAGCATGAGATGGAGTACCTGTATTCCGATGGCTCACACCATCACTTCATGAACACTGAGTCGTACGAACAGGTGGCTTTGAGTGATGAGGACCTGGGCGACGCGGCCCAATGGCTAACGCCCGGGCTGAAGATTCAGGCGGAATTTTACGAAGGCGCCCCGATCGGAGTCGATCTGCCGCCGTCAATGGAATTGACGGTAACTCAGACCGAGCCGTCTCTGAAAGGCGCCACCGTTTCTAATGTGAACAAGCCGGCGACTCTGGAAAACGGAGCCATAGTTACAGTCCCGCCATTCATCAACGAGGGCGATCGCATCCGCGTAGATCCGGCCGAAGGCCGCTACATCGA
This sequence comes from Pyrinomonadaceae bacterium, assembly GCA_035606795.1. Classification (GTDB taxonomy): domain Bacteria; phylum Acidobacteriota; class Blastocatellia; order Pyrinomonadales; family Pyrinomonadaceae; genus UBA11740. The sequence continues at coordinate 13,470 of DATNEI010000113.1, read as the reverse complement.
ACGCGCCAAGTAGTCCGTTGAGAGTTCGACTTTGAGTTGCGTTTATCGGAGCAGCCAAATAGAGTTTGCACTCTCAAACCCGTGTACCTTCTCTACAGTTTTCTGCTGACGCTCGGCTTTGTCGTGCTGCTCCCCAGATTTGCCATCGACGCGCTGCGCAATGGCAAATACGTAACTGGACTTAGCCAGCGGCTGGGCGACATTCCCGAGGTCAACCCAAACGGCCGCCGAGTTATTTGGCTGCACTGTGTCTCCGTCGGCGAAGCACAAGCCGCGCAATCACTCGTGCGTCGCCTTCACCAGGCGTTTCCGGATTTTGACCTCGTAGTTTCAACGACCACGGTTACCGGTCAGCGACTTGCGCAGAGTATTTTCCGCGAGCAGGCCTCGGCAGTTTTTTATTTTCCGATCGATTGGACTTGGACTGTGCGGCGAGTTCTTGGCAAGCTGAACCCCGCGGCGATCCTGATCATGGAGACCGAACTTTGGCCCAATCTCTTTCGCGCCGCGCAAAACAGAAACATTCCGGTTGGGTTGCTCAACGGCCGAATCTCCAACAAGTCGTTTAAGCGATACAAAAAGATCCGTGGATTTATTGCGCGGGTGCTCGATGACGTGTCTATCGCGGCCATGCAGAGCGAACAGGACGCAACGCGGATTCGGGAGCTCGGATTGGACGAAAGCCGAACTCATGCCACCGGCAACTTGAAATTCGATAGCGCGGGCGCAGCGGCGGACGAAACCTTGGCAAATGAAATTCGCGAGCGATTTGGCTTCGCTGACGGCCGACCACTGATAATCGCTGCCAGCACACACGAACCCGAAGAGGCCGTCGTCCTGGATGCACTCCGAACCATTCGCCAAACGGGCAAACACATTCGGCTATTGTTGGCGCCCCGTCACCCGGAACGCTTCAACGAAGTCGCGTCATTGTTGGCTGCCTGCGAATTCTCCTTCGCACGGCGGTCCGAAGTGCCAAACACCAACGATGTTCTTGCCGACATCGTCCTCCTGGATTCGATCGGAGAACTCAGCGCAGTTTATCCATTGGCTGATATCGCGTTCGTCGGCGGCAGCATCGCTAAACACGGCGGCCATAACATCATCGAGCCAGCCGCGCACGGAGTGTGCACCGTGACGGGTCCGCATATGTGGAACTTCGCTGCGATTACGAAGGCGATGATGGCTGAAGGTGGATTGATCCAATTGCATGAGACTCTCGAACCCGCCGCCGAACTCGCACAAGTCATTCAAGAGCTGCTATCTGACGACGAACGTCGCGTGCAGATCGGTGAGCACGCTCGCATAGTTTGTGAAAGTAATCGAGGCGCGACGACTCGTACGCTTAGCCTGCTCGCTACAATTTTGGACGCTTCCGCATCACCCGCTCGAGAAGCTTCCTTCTCAACTGTTCCCGCCGCAACTGCCAAATGAATAAAGCTGCGACAATTGCGCTTGCTCCGTTCGGCGCGTTGTACAGCGCGGCGGTCAAGGTGCGTTCGACCGGTTACGAAAAGCAATTCTTGAAATCGCACACTGTCGCCGCGCCGGTCATCAGTGTCGGAAACATCACCGTAGGCGGCACAGGGAAAACGCCACTCGTACAATGGGCCGCTCGCCGGCTCGCGGAGAGTGGCCGGCGAGTTTGCATCCTCACCCGCGGTTATCGCCGCGAAAATACAAAACAGCGCGTCGTCGTTTCTGATGGTGAGCAAATTCTTTCCGATGTAATCCAGTCGGGGGACGAAGCCATGATGCTGGCGCAAGCACTTTTGGGAAAAGCGAGCGTTGTCTGCGATGTCGATCGCGTGGCCGGCGCGCAATGGGCGATCGAGAATCTCAACGCGGAAGTATTGCTACTCGATGATGGATTTCAACATCGGCGTCTCGCGCGCGATTTAGACATTGTGACAATCGACGCCTCGAATCCGTTTGGCAACGGAAGACTTCTGCCGGCCGGAATTCTGCGCGAGCCGATTAATAATTTAAGTCGCGCCGACTGCATTGTATTGACGAGAGTGGCCCACGGAGCGGAGCCGAAACTGATCGAACGCATTCGCCAAGCGACAAATGCTCCCATCATGGAGTCACGAACCGTAATCGAACGTGTTTGCCAGTTGGACGGAAGTGAAGTTGGTGTTGATGCTTTCGCGCGGCAACCCGTGGCAGCTTTCTGCGGTATCGGAAATCCGCGCGCCTTCTTCAAACAGTTATGTTCGGCCAATTTCGATGTGCGCCACACGACAGCATTTCGCGACCATCAGAAATACTCACAATCCGACATCGATCGAATCAGCGATCACGCCAAAGCCAAAGGCGCCCAGGCCCTTACCACCACCGCCAAAGATGCGGTCAAATTGCAAGAGCTCAATTTCGACCTTCCCTGTTACGTGGCGGAAATTGAACTTGAACTTTCGGACACGCCTGGACTGCTCGACTTAATCGGGCAAGCTATCGCAAAGAAAACGAAATAATCGTTTATAGCTGGGGACTCGGGACGGCTTCGGGTGGCGTAGCCTTCGGCACGGTTCGGACCGTCGGCGAAGGCTTAGGAGGCGGAGGCGGAGGCGGCTCGCTTTCTTCGGGCGTGGGCTGGCTCGCACGGTTTGCGTTTGTGTTTCGGTTGCCGCTGCGATTGCTGTTCTCGTTGCTGCCAAAATTCCCAGTGACAGTCGCGGGAATCTCGGTGGCGGCGGGCGTGGGCTTGGCAGTCGGCGTGGGACTCGGCACGGTAACTGATTGAATGTTGCTCTCGCTCTGTCCGGTTGGCGTGCCGGCCGGCTGGACCGCCTGACTGTTTGGATCGGCTTCGAGTCCAGGCTGGCTCTGCGTTTGATCGACCGGAGTGCTGCTGCGTGTGAGAAAGAAAACGACGGCGAACACCGCGATCAAAACTATCGCGGCAGGCACCATGACTCGCCATGGGTTGAACCGGTCAGCCGTTAAGGCCGCCTGCTGTGCATGTGCAACTTCCGCGTTGCGACGCACCTGCGTAATTTCCGGGCGCGGTCGCACAAGGGTGGCTTCGTCCGCATCGTCAAGCGGGGCCGCGACTGGCGCATTTGGAACAGTTGCCGCAGCGCTCACCATTGGAAGCGACCGCTCGCTTGGAGTTTCTTTCGCTGCGGTTTCCGTCAACTCAGCTGACAACTCGCCGGCTGATTGATATCGATCGATTGGCTGCTTCGCCAGTGCGCGCTTGATCACCTTGTCAACTGCTGGGGGAAGATCGGGCCGCGCCAACAAAACCGAAGGCGCCGGATCCTGCACCTGCTTCATCATGACCACAGTCGCCGATTCCCCTGCAAACGGCACCCGTCCGGAGAGCATTTCGTAAAGAATGATTCCCAGCGAATACACATCTGAACGCGCGTCCAGCGCTCCGGATTGCGAGCACTGCTCAGGCGACATGTATTGCGGTGTGCCCACCACCAGGTTCGCATGAGTAATGTCAGACTCGCTCGAGTTTTTTGGCTGGCGAATTTTGGCGATGCCGAAATCAAGCACTTTCGCCCACTCGTCGCCGTCGTGACGCACCAGCATGATGTTCTCGCTTTTCAAATCGCGATGAATCACGCCTTGCGAGTGCGCCGCATCCAAAGCGCCGGCAACCTGACGCACGATGTTCACTGCGCGATCGAGCGCTAACGGGCCTTCCGAGGCGATGACTTCTTTCAATGTGCGCCCGTCGAGATATTCCATCACCAGGAAGACGACGCCGTTTTCTGCTTCGCCGAAATCGGTGACACTCACGGCGTGCGGATGGGAAATCTTCGAAGCAGCCTTGGCTTCGCGCGAGAAGCGCGCCACCACTGCATCATCACCGGCGAGCGATGGCCGCAGAACTTTGATCGCGACCGTCTTGTCCATCAGCACGTGCTTGCCGCGATAGACGGCACCCATGCCACCGGTCTTGATCAGTTTTTCGATTCGGTATTTGCCGGCGAGCGTCTGGCCAATGAGAGGATCTTCGAGTCGCTGCAACACCGCCGCCTCTGCAGAGCACAGCGTCATCGAGTCAGGATATCTTCTATTGCAAACAGGGCAGATTTTCATTTGAGTGTTGGTGGAGAGAATTTGTAGCGTATCAGATGCGTGAACGAGCAGCAAAGATGGTACGCATGCCTCTGGCGTGCTGTGAGTGGACCGCGACCGGCTCCTTGATGAAAAGCATGCAGAGGCGTACCAATAAAAAAAGCGAGCGGCCAAAATCTCCACTCGCTTTTCCGCATCGATTTGTGACTTGGTCGTTAGACCTTCACGAAAACGATCAGCAACGCAAACAGCACGAGCGATTCGATTAACGCCAGACCGAGAATCATCATCGTCTGAATACGTCCGGCCGCGCCGGGATTGCGCGCAGCGCCTTCGCAAGCCGCCGCACCAATCCGTGACTGACCAATTGCGCCGCCAAACACGGCAATGGCGAAACCAACTCCGGCCGCGATTGCTTTAGTACCGCTGGCGCTGGCCGTGGCAGCCGCCGCTGCATCATTCGCAGCCTGAGCAAAAGCCGGCATCGCCGCAATCATTACGGCAACGGCGGCCATCAAAAACAAACCAATCTTTCTCATCTTGTTTGTCTCCAAAATGTGAAGCGAACCACGAATCTGCCACAGCCGGTATGATTTCGCCTGAATCCGGTATCCACCGCCCCTCTTACAACGGCGCTCCTGCGATACAGACACTCGATGAACTGGATAATTGGCTGCCGCCTCTTTCGTTCGCGAAATGCCTTGCGCGTCAACGTGCGCGGCGCGGCGCCGCATCGCTCGATCACGCATTCATAAAACCAAGTGGCATAGACTTCAGTCTGTGAATCAGCCATCGGGAACGAACCACAGACTGAAATCTGGGCCACTTATCCATTTAAGTAAGAACCGGGGCGATGAATTCCATTCCATCCTCGTCCTCAGCGTGATGGCTATCATGCGGCGGATGCGAAACCTCGCTGATATAAAGCTGTGAAAGCAGAACGAAAACAAACGTCTGGATAAAGGCGACGAACAGGCTCAACGGCATCAGAATGACGGGTACGCCCCAGTACGTAATTCCGGGCACCAGGTGCGCAATCGTGTCGAGGACTTTTTCGTCCGCGAACATGTTCGCAAAAAGACGGATGCCCAAGGTGAACGGCCGAATCAAATTGCTGATCAACTCAATGGAAAAGATCAGCGGCGCCATCAGCGGGATGGGGCCTGCCAAATGCTTCAGATGCCCGAAGATGCCGTTCTCTTTGATGCCGATGTAGTTGTAGTAAATAAATGATGACAGTCCGAGTGCGAAGGTCACACTCGTCGCGGCGGTCGGCGTCATGAACAGCGGGAAGAATCCCATCAGGTTCGACACCAGAATCAATACCGCGAAAGTCATCACCACCGGGAAGTATTGCAATCCATGCGGTCCGACGATGTCTTCCAGCATGCTGCGCACCGCGAGTACACCAACTTCCAAAGTTTGCTGGGCGCCGTGCGGCTCATCTTCGGAAAGTTTGCCCTTCATGATCCAAATAAGCCCGACGGTAATGATGCACGCCAGGATGAACATGATCGTGTACCAGGGAATGGCGTTCTCAGGCGTGTACGCGCCGAACACTGATTCGGGCGTCGAGCCAAATTTCGCCAGCAGCCATTTCCACTTCGGATAGGTGTACTTCATCTCGAAGTCGTAGGCCCATTGCCCGAAATAGTGGTTCACCATTTGGGCGAGAATGGGCACATGCTCGGCGTGTTCCGCCGCCGGCTCGGCGCCGTGTGCAGCTTCAGCAGCGTGCGCCGCCTGCTCACCGTGTTGCAGCAAAAAGAACATCAAAAGGATTCCTCTCGACGGATAATGGCAAAATAGAATTGGCGAAAAGCTTCAACGAAGAGTGCGACGACAAAGGAACAAAGTCCGGCAATCGTCGCGGGCAGCGAAATAATATTCAGCGCGTAAGCTGCGAAGACTGCGCCACCGATTACGACATATCTAAGGCCCTGTTTCCACAGACTCATCTGCGGTTTTGCGCCGGCTGGTTGCACATTCAAGAGCGCCGCGACCGAGCCATGCAGCCAACGATAATTCAAGAGGGAAAGACCGCCGCCTAGCAAAACTCCCAGTGTCGCGCGCCACGGCGCGATGATCGCGCAAACGATTACGGCCACGACAACCGCAACTGCCATCGAGCGAAAGATGCGCGCTTCGACATCGTCCGGGCGCGTGGGTTCGCCAGTCACACTGTTAGCTGTTTCGCTCACAATTTAAGCGAAGGATTTTACATGGCGCGCCCGCACAGTGTCGAGTCGGCAAGGACGCGATTTACCGCGCGGCTTTGCTGCCTGATGTGCGGAAGGCCTGCGGCCTTCCGGCTGATCAATCGGTCCAGTTGGCATCGAACTAATTCTTTCGTAAAAAAAGATTCTCAAAAACGAACAGTTGAAGTCATGCCACGCCCCGGGCCTCGCTGAGGGCAAGAAATATTGACCCAATACGGCGTTAGGAGTATGGTGCCTGAACCTCGCAGCTAGCGGGCTGGTCCTCAGAGAGCCTGTGACGCGTGTATTTCTCTGACTCAGCCTTACATCCTTCTGTGTACCCAATTGCGCCAGCAAACGTGTTCGCAGATCCTTCTTAGGTTGCGTGAAGAATGCTTGACCTCCTTCCCTTTGCGCTCGAGGATTTCTTCGCCGAGTTTGAGCACCGGCGTGATCTGCTTAACCTTGGCTCGAGTGATGCTGCTCCGTGGACACTGCCGGAGATTCTCAGGCAGTGCCCTGGCCTCCAAAGGGATCTTGAACAGCTCTCGTTCGGATATCCAGACGTCCAGAGATCCCTGGTTCCCAAGCTGCGAGACATTTGTAAGCCGCCAGCGCAGATGGACATTCTCGCCGTATCCGGTGCGGCCGAGGCAATCTTTCTCGTTCTCACGGAATTTCGCTCGCGAGGCATCGACTCGCTTCGCATTGCGGTGCCGCGTCCGAGTTACGGTGCCTTTGCGGGTATAGCGCGCCTGTCCGGCTATGAGATGAAAGATTATGCCTACACCGTCGGTGAGGAATGGTCGCTTGATGCGGAAGGGTTACGGAAAGTGGCTCTGAACGCCGACATTGTCGTCGTCAACAACCCGCACAATCCCACCGGTTGGCTAATGGACGAAGACCTCCTTAAAGAGATCAGCGACATAGTTGCAGAAAACGACGGAATGTTATTGGTCGACGAAGTGTTCCGGCTTCCCGGAGATTGTACTTCGGCTACCCGTTTCGGACCTCAGGTCACAGTCATCAGTAGTCTGTCGAAAGTTTACGGCATGCCCGGATTACGTCTTGGCTGGATGGTGACGAGCGAGACACATCTTAACCGATTACGCACGGTTCAGCAGTACACAACACTGACGCCGAATATTTTTACCCAGGCCGTGGGCCAAAGGGTCCTCGAGCACTTGGACCTGTTTAGTCGACGCACTCTACTGCAGACAAACAGGTCCATCTTGCTCGATTGGGCCCATAGGAATTCCCGCCTGGTGCGGCTCGTCACGCCGCAGGCGGGCACAACTGCGGTTCTGGAAATAATTTCGAGTCGAAGCGAGGAGGATTTATTCAGGTTGTTCGAGAGTTCGGGCGTGCTCTTAGTGCCAGGAGCCCGATGTTTCGGAGTGACTGGCGCGAAGCCTTGGTTCCGGCTGGGCTATGGCGCGCCCGAAAACGTGCTGCGAGAAGGCCTCGACGTCATTTCACAAGCATTGCGGCGTAACCCGTGAGAGCACCGCAAGAGGGGGATAGACCATGCAAACTCAGCCCATCACAATCAAAGACTTGCAAGCCTTAGGCGACGCTCACATGAAAATCGACCAGCTGACGTCTGAGTACTTTGCCGGCCGCTGTCTGCTCGATGCTCTGCAGTTCCTGCGCAACGATCCAAAGTGGCCGGCGCGCTCGGGACACCTCGTCAATGCGCACGCGATTAGACTCTGCTGGGGCTGTCTAAAGGACCTCGGCGAGGATTACTCCAAACGAATCGAATTATACGTCAAAGAAACTTTCGAGCGTCTCCGCCTGGGACGCAACCGTGCGGTCCCCTTTTATGGTGACGATTTCTGGGATTGGGCTTACATCTTAGAGGCCATGGTATCCGTGTCGGACACTTTTCCAGACGACCGCAGCAAGAAGAATTTGGCCGACGAGGTCAACGAGTTCTATCGGAGCGTTAACGAACGTCTGGATTGCGGACTGAGCCTGAATAAATCCGGGGTCGAAGAATGGTTTGGGCCAGCCACACCGACCGCTGCTCACCGATTGCTAAGGACTGCGAAGGATTATGTTGAAGACAAGTCAGGATTCGAAGCCTGTCTCAGCAACCTCAAGAGTAAGGCACTTGAGCCGATCAATAACGGCGAATATCTGGAGCGCGCCGTTAGGCCGGAATACCATCAATGGCACTTAGGTCAAGTAGTTGCGGAGTTCGGTGAGGACGCAAAAGTCCAACGTGAAGCACTCAACAACATCAAGGACATTGATAGCCTGAACGATATCCGCGATAAGGCTTACGCGCTTGCGCGCGTGGTGCAGGGCGCCCTCGCGGTCGGCGATAAGCATAACAGCGATGCGGCGCTTGCGAAGCTTTATGAATGCGAGAACTTGTCTCGTCCACTTGGGTCGGGAATAGTTGGCGACCATCCGAAAGCGTCTCTCAATACGCTGGAAGCCATTTGGCAAAGCCTGCGACCAGCTGACCTCAAGAAGATCGCAAGAATGGTGGACATGCTGATTGCCGCCCACAAAAGAACAAATAGAATAGGCATCCTGGTGGCGCTTAAACGCGAACGCGATGCTTGCATCGCCCAGTTCGAGGCGGATGGAGCAAAACAAACCGAGATAGGCGATGTGGTTGAAATCAATCATAAGGATTATGAGGTCGTAATCCTGACGGGTAAGGCGATTATCGAAGCCGCTGTGGTTACGGCAAATCTCATTAATGAGCACGACGTGACGCGGGTGATGATGGTTGGCATTGCCGGTTCGTTGGGCCAACCTCTGGGACGTAAATCTAAAGGCCAACGTAAGTCGAAAGGCCGCCGTAAATTTAAACCGCAACCAATATTCAAAGGTCCGCTAATCGGTGACATTGTCATAGCGACTTCGACTGCCGAATACGGGCTCAGACAGAAGGTTCGCGAAGAGACTACCAACGTGCCGGTACCGTTCAATAAATCGACCTGGACAACCTTACCAACCGACCTGACGTTGTTTGGCCGCGCCCATGAGGCCGCTTTAAAACTCAAAGAGGACGGCGCCCTGGATCAATCCAAGGTTTACGAAGGTCAGATTGTCACTGGCAATGGCATTAAGGATCTCCCGAAAGAAAAACGGAGAATTCTTAATGAGCGTCCCGGCGGATTGGCAGTTGCCGAGGAAGGATTTCCCGCGGCACTTCTCTCTCAGCAGTACGGCATTCCGTACCTGGAGATCCGCGGCATTTCTGATTTGGCGCAGGGCGATAAGCAGGAACAGGATCCTGATCAGGAAAAGCGCGATCAAGTTCTCGCCGCCACAAATGCCGCCAAGGTTGCTGTCGCGCTAACCAAATCGCTAAGTAAAAGCTGGCAGTGAAAAACTCAACGCACACTGAGCAGAAAAGCTATGCCCCTGAACCGGTTCTCCTATGTCGATTGGGATTTCGCGGCTAGTGTTGATCCCACGCTTAGAATACGGCCTCAGCTCCAAGCTAGGCTCGCGAGGCGACAACTCCCGGTCATTCGCTATTCGCGCGAGCGACTCTTCACCAGCATGGCCACCGGCTCGCCAATAATCTTCAATGACTTTCAAGTTCCGCTGCGCCGAAAAAGTCTTCGTGATAACAAAGCCGGATTAGCTGAAGCTTGTGCGCGACTATTCCCTAAACATGAAAAAGTGCGAGTGCGCGCAGGGCCGTCCCACCAGCCCTCCTATTTGCTAACACCGGAACTCATCAGAAGGTGGAACGGCAAGAGAGCGGTTTTGAACATCACAGACCTCTGTGTTCGCACGACGCCCATCACCAGATTAATCGATACAACTCCGCTGAGCGCGTTCAGCCTGCTTCCTCGATCACGTCGAGCAGACATTCAATCCCTGGAGCTACTGACGCTGGTGATAAGCTCGGCAAAGGGGTTTTCGGATTCACATACGGACGATCTCGACGGGAGTAACCATTGCTTTGCGGGCAGGAAACTTTGGCTGGTGTGGGACGAATTAAGCGGATTGGACGGCGGACTCGAGGACGTCGAGCGCTGTACCGTTTATGGCCGTGCAGCATTTGATATAGACCGTTTTCTTTCTTTGCCGAGCGCACGATGGTTTGTGATTTCTGAGGGGCATACATTATTTCTACCCGCCAACTACGCGCACAAGGTTGTGACCTTGGAACATTATTTGGGAATTGGCAGTTTCCTGGTGATGCTTCCAGATTACTTGCGCACGTTGATGTACTGGCAGCGACTTCCTCCGACCTGGTCGCTCGCTAGTCGTCGTTATCAACGAAAATGTCGTGTAGAGACTGTGACGCGTGCCGTAACAAATCGCGTTCGTTCATTAACGAAAGCGCCAGCCGCAGTCCAACGGTTTTGGGGCTTGGATCATCTTCGCCGAGCGGTTTCTAGTTGTAGCGCGTCGACTCGCTCGAAGATGCTGGGGGACCGCGCATCCACTGAATTTGTCACTGCGGTGCGTGCAGCGAGCGCCTAACAATTAGACCCAGAAGGAAGTATTCAGACCAAAGGTTCTTTCGCTCATTTAATATGCAGGGCGCTTGAATTAATGTGCATTTCGAAAATATGACGGCAAGATCACCCTACCTCAGTTGCCTTGGCGGCGGTGGATTCTTCGAATCGTCTGACGATGTCTTGGTCTCAGTAAACATTTCTTTGATTGTGCCGACGGCGGAAAGCATCGTCGATGTTTCGACCGGCATGAAGATCACTTTCGCGTTATTGCTCTTGGTCATGTCGCGCAAACTTTCGATGTAACGCGTCGTGATCAAATACTGGGCGGGATTGCCGTGTTCCTGCATCGCGTTAGCGACCTGCGCGATGGCTTGGGCTTCGGCTTCAGCCTGACGCAGACGCGCCTGGGCCAAACCTTCAGCTTGCAGGATCGCGGATAGCTTTTCGCCTTCCGAACGCGTCACCGCTGCCTGCTTCTCGCCTTCGGCGCGCGTCATGGCTGCCTGCTTCTCGCCTTCAGCTTGCAAAACCAACGCGCGGCGATTGCGTTCGGCAGTCATCTGCTTCTCCATCGTGACGCGCACATCTTCCGGCGGGTTGATGTTCTTAACATCGACACGAGTAACTTTCACGCCCCACTTGTCGGTGGCCTCGTCCAGAATGATGCGCAACTTTGAATTGATCTGATCGCGCTGAGACAGGGTGTGGTCCAGGTCCATGTCGCCCATGACCGCGCGCATGCCGGTGATCGTCAACTGCACGATGCCGCCGACCAGATCGTTCATCTCGTACACGGCTTTAATCGGATCGATGATTTGCCAGTAGACAACTGAATCGACGTGGATGGTCACGTTGTCGCGCGTAATGACCGGCTGCGGCGGCAGGTCGATGTACTGTTCGCGTAAATCGATCGAGCTGAGACCCGACCGCGTGTTCGTCCAGTAGACCGCACGTGGACGATCGAAGAAGGGCCAGATGATGTTCAATCCGCTGGCCGCGACGCGATTGAACCGGCCGAATCTTTCAATCAGCATTACGGTAGCTTGCGGCACAATCTTGATGGTCTTGGCGGCGACAATCAGCAGAAAAATTCCGAAGATTAAAAGCGCGAACAGCATGAGGACGCCGAGTACGCCTTCAGCTGCTTGTAGCAGGAATAGAGTGGCAAATGACATGAGACCTCCGGGGTTAGACTCGCGTCAAAATCAAAATCGAACTTCGTGGATCAAATTAGCGGGCGACGGTCGCCGCCCGCTAACGCGGGTACTACAAACTTAGAGTTGCGGCGTTGGCGACGGTTGCGGCTGCGCGTTCGGATCCCTACGCAAAGTCGGCGGCGCCGGCTTGTTTGGATCCGGTTTAGGCGTGCCGTCCGGAGTTGTGGTCGTGGAATCATCCGGAGTCGGGTTACGTCGCTTCAGCGTCGGACGACCCGGCGTGCTGCCGTCGTCGTTGCCGGCAATCGCACCGGCGGAACTTGCGCGCGCGTTGGACAAGCGCAGCAAGCGGTTCTTTACTCGTTGAAACTCTGAAGTGCTGATGATGTATTCGTCGCGTTCGGGAAAACGTGCAGCCAGCGCAATAGCTGATGCGCGGCGATCGGGGGGCGCCGGGTGCGTCGCAAAAAGTTTCGCGATCGTGCCGGGCTTCTTCTTGTTCTTGGCCTCGAGCTTTTCAAACATCGTGGCCATCGCGTTCGGATCGTAGCCGGCTGCCCACATGTATTGAACACCTAGTTTGTCCGCTTCTTCTTCCGCCCCGCGCGAAAACTTCAAAAAGCTCAAGCCTTCGATCAGTCCGCCTGCGTTGTAGAGCACATTACCGATGATGCCTCCGCCCAGCAGCACTCCGGCGAGCAGGCCATAATCGATCATCTGCATCTTGCGCTGATTCTCCATCGCATGACGCGCGGCCACGTGCGCAATCTCATGCGCCATCACGCCGGCGAGCTCCGACTCATTGTCGGCAGCCAGAAGCAGGCCCTTGTTTACAAAGAAAAATCCGCCCGGCAAGGCAAACGCGCTCACTTCATCAGAATCGATGACTTTGATTGTGAAGGGAATCTTGGCGTCCGAATGAAGGACGATATTCTGCCCGACGCGATTGACGTACTCGGTAATAATCGGATCGTCGACGAATTTCGCTTCTCTTTCGACTTCGGCGGCCAGTTGGCGACCCAGCTTCACTTCGCTTTCGGTACCTCCGGCCATTTTTCCCCAAATGCCCTTGTTGATGTTGCGCTTCCCGATCATCGTCGGGTCTTCATTGGTCGACAGCGGCTTGGTGTTTGATGGCTGAGTGGTTTGCTGGTCCGTTTTTGCGGTCTTGTCTTTGTCCTGTTGTGGGGACGCGGATGCCGGCTTTTGATCCTGAGCGTGCCGAGGCGCGGCCACTGCGGCAATGCTCGTCATCCACAAACTTCCGGCGATGCCGAGAGCCACAAAGGCGCGAGAGAGACGAGTATTCATTTCTATTCCTCCAGAGTCCGAGAGATCGTCTCTCGGATGACCGCTGTCTGTGCGGCCGAATTTTTTCTGCCAGGCACAGCGCCCGAGGCATCGGCACTGTTTTATAAAGGCATCGCTTGGATGCGCCTCCGCAAAACGGGGTTGCGCAAAGCCTTACGTTTCTTTCCGAGCCGATTTCCCTGGGGACCGACGGCGCCATTATAGACGAGCCGCGCAGAAAAACCACGCAATTGCTGCGATGCTGAGTGCGTGTTAAAGTCCGGACACCGAACGAGGTACTGACACCGAAGCGAATGCCGGCCACTTCTCAACGGTCGCAAGGAAAGT
>DATNEI010000092.1:0-15163 GCA_035606795.1 Pyrinomonadaceae bacterium | reverse complement strand
GTAGATGTGCGTGGGCATGTGCAGCGCGTGCGGGTTGTCGGGCGCTACGCGCTCGTACTTCCGCGTGATTTCCATCAACTCGCGTTCACGGCCGGGAACATCGTTCGCATGGACCAGGTAGTGCATCGCACCCGGATGATTGGGATTCTTCCGATAGATGCGCAAGAGGATTTCCGCCGAGCGATCCGCGTTCTCTCTGGTAATTCGGTCCGGCGGTGTCGTGGCCAGATGCGCGAGCGCATAGAAAGCAGCTACTTCATCATCATCAGGAAATGCGGCGTACGCCTTTTCCATCGCCGATTCCCATCGCCCGATTCGTGACCAGTAATCCTTTCCAGCCGGATCAAAAAAGAAGGCCTCAGCCGCGGCAATGAACATTTGCTCGCGCTGCGTGGGTGCCTGGAGCGCTTTTGCCTTTTGCGTTGCTTCCCACCCTTGCTGCAACGCCGCCGGGCTGGGGCGCGTTGGCCACAGCGGCTGAAAGAGCGTCATCGCCTCGCCCCAGTACGCCAGCGCGCAACGTGAATCGATTTTTTCCACATGTTGAAACTCTGCGCCCGCCTGTGGATAAGTCATGTGATGCAGCAGAGCGACTGCGTGATTGAAAGCGGTTTGTGCGGGCGGTGAGCAACTGACCTGAAAGTTAACGACGCCCAGATCCTCCGCGTTGTGTTTATGCATCTGCGCGGGCGATTGGATTGCGCAAATGCCAATCACAACTAGCACCCATAAGTCTCGAGCTTGGCTGAAGGAAAAAGGACGCATGATTCGACGTTGATTGCGCGAGTCCTGGACTTATATCACAGGCGCAGGTAGTTAAGTTATGCTCAGTTAATTAAGCGATCTAATTTGGCACGCGCATCCTGGGCGTGATTCACGGCCGGGACGCCCGTGTCACTTCGTTTAGTCCGAAGCGATCGAGAGTTTTCGCTTTGTCCTGGCCTCAAGCAGCATGTGAATCATTACGGACGCAATGATGATCGTGCCGCCGATAATTGCCCATCCTGAAGGTCGCTCGCCGAGAAACAGAAAAACCCAAATCGGATTCAGCACCGGCTCAACGTAGCCGATGATACCCGCGTCCAGAGACCGCAGACCTCGCGCCATCGCCAGGGTGAACAGGAGATACGCGAAGCCGATTTGCACGATGCCGAGATACGCGAGGCGCGCGTAATCTTGCGGGCTGATCCCGCGCTTGAGCGCCCCGAAGAAAGCCGGCGCGCAAATCACAACCACGATCAAGTTGCCATAAATTGCAGAAGCCGCGCGATTAACCTGACGCGCTTTCGCATGCCTCAACAACAAGAAGAAGAGTGCGAAACAAACGCCTGACGCGAGCGCAAATAGATTACCGCTTACGTCCTCAGGCCGGAGTTTGCCCACAAAGAACAGCGACATGCCGGCCACGCACGCTGCGACAGTCACAAAATCGCGGCCGCGAAATTTCTCCTTGTAGAACAACGGCTCAAGGATCAGAACGTAAACGGGCGCGGTGTATTGCAGGAAGATAGCGTTGGCTGCCGTCGTTAATTTCGTCGCCACCACGAAAAGTATCAACAGCGCCGCATAAAGCAACGCAGTAATCGCGCTAATGCCGTTCAGACCAAAGCCTTCACGCCGCGTGAAAATGACAATTGTAATTACGGCCAGGAACGACCGGCCGAAAGAGACTTCAAAAGGACTGAGGTGGGTGGCTTTGATGAAAAGGCCGCCGGTGCTCCAGAGGATCGCAGCGCCAAGGACGAGCAGAAGGGGCGAAGAAGGCGCCTTAGCGGTAGAACTTAACGAACTATTTATCATTTATCATTTGACATTTTTCATTTGTCATTCTGTTTTTCTTGTCGCGCCTAGCCGGCCCTCAGCTTGCTACGTTGCGCATTTGAAATGGCAAGTGATAAATGTCAAATGACAAATAGAAAATTCAGTGTGCCGCTTGATTCCGCAGACCGTCAGATTTTGCCACGTCCATTTCGCCGGGACTCTCCGGTTCCTCTTTCCCTGCACGCGACTTGAGATACTTTCCAAACTGTCCGTTCCAGGGCGGGATCGCAACTGAAACCGCGCCTTGCGGTTGTGCCTGACAGGCCAGGCGAATCAGCGGCTTTGGTTCAGCAGTATCGATGTAGCCGAACTCTTTGATCTTCTTTCCTTCGCGCGCGGCCACGTCGGACAGTTTCTCTGCGCCGCCCAGCATCCCAACCCAGCACGTGCCGCATGAAGCCGAGCGACATTCAACCGGAATCGGACCTTCGACGCGGCGCGGATCGATGGCGCGCCAGTCTCGCGTCTGATCTTCAGCCGCGCCCCAGGCGATGTCCTGTCCTTCGCGCAACTTGTACTTCGCGCGGTCATCGTTTTCGTCCCACGTCACCGTCCACTGCTTGTTCACGGTTTTGAGAAAGCCGAGCATGCCCTGGCTGTCGTCCCTGGCGCGATCGTGCAGGACTTGTTCAGGAGACTTCTTTGCATGCTCTTTGTCGATGGTGATAGTGCCCGGGGCTGCTTTGAATGCGTCCAGTCCGGCCTGCTGCACGGTCATGAACGCCACGGCGGTGATCCCGACCAGCAGAGACTCGTCCTTCTTCAATTCCTTAGCAATCCCCCGCGCGACTGCGAGAATCTTATCAGCCAGTTTCGCCGAAGCATCCTCACTCTCTAAATGCTCCACGGCCCGTTTCACCTGCGGCCAAAACCGGTGCCCATAAAGAAAGTGATGTGACGTGTCGATCTGATTTTTCAATTCGTAGTCACCCTGCAAAAGCAGTTCCTGCACGAGCTTCGCGCGGTCCGCGGCCGCCTCAAGCGCGCGCCACAGTGACAGGGGATAGAACGCGAACCAGATCTGCGTGGCGTTGCGATCGACTTCGTGAATAGATCGCAACAAGGTGGCCAAGGTCGCCGACCAGGCTTCCTCACTCTGTTGATTCAGGAAATTCTCAAAAGGATTTTTCGGATTCATACTCATCAGACAACACTTTCGCCCCTCAGGAAAACGCGTAGTTTAGCAGGCGGCAACTTGCGCTTCAAACCTGCGCGTTTTTACGTGAAAAATACAAACTCCACGCAGAGCGAGGGGCATCTCGCCTCCGCGTGGAGTAAAGGTCGCTTCAGATTTTTGTAAAGTTAGTTGCTTCGCAGGGTGATCCGAATGGGATCGCCCAGGCTGCTCGCGGGAACTTCAATTTCCTGCTTGTGAAAACCCTTTGCTTTGACGATCAGCTTCAGCGTGCCCATATGAATCGGCGGCAACACGGTGATGCCGTGATCATTTGTGTTGTCCCAGCTTTCGCAAAAGAAACCATCGCTGCGGTTCGATTCCAATTTCACGAGGGCATTGTTCACGGGATTTCCATGTTCATCGACGACGCGAACATCTGCCCGGCCGATGCCGTTTTCCGTCTTGGGAGCCATGCCCCGGCTGGGGGGATCGTTAGGATTTTCCGATTGATTTTGCGCCAGCCCGACTGAGAAAGTCGCGGCGATCATTACGAGAGAGAGTAAAATCTTCGACATAATACTTTGAAACTCCTTATGTTTAATCTCTGACGCCAGGGCTATCGAATTCTATGAGGCGCCTAACAGATTGTCAGGCGGCTTCGGATCGACCGGCAAGCGCTAAGGCTTTAGTGTCCGAGTGGCGTTCTCAGGTTGCCATGATGGCTCCTGCTTTGGAAATTATAGCGACCGCGACTGCGATTTGGGAAGAGATTTCTAAATCGAACTAACATCGTACAGAATCAATCAGTTTGCGGTAGGATTCACGACTGGAGGAACTTGAATGCTAATACAGTTTTTGGTTCTGCTTCTGATCGCCGGGGTGTGTGGCGCGATTGGACAAGCTATTGGCGGTTACTCGCACGGTGGCTGCCTGGTCTCGATCGCACTGGGGTTCATCGGCGCGTTGCTGGGGACGTGGATTGCGGGAAAGCTGGGCCTGCATGAGCTGATTGCAATACCGGTCGGCGGGATGAAGTTTCCGATCATCTGGTCGATTATCGGAGCCGCACTATTTGTTGCGCTGATCAATCTGATTACGAGACGACGGACGTATGTCTAGGGAATTCAGAACCGCGAGCGGTAGCGAACGGGATAAAGACACCACTTATTTCATTAGACTAAGAACGCCGCTCTCGTTTTACTCAGCTCGAGCCCTGAATCCGCTCACTATGGTTCGCGGTTCTGTAATTAGATTCCCGATTGCGATCAAACCACCATGCCCAGGCGACGAATAGCCAACTGAACATCGTTCCAATCGCGAGTTTCTTGACGCTTGAGGGCGGCGGCGCGAAAGCCACAGCCGCGTATAGTCCTGCCAGCGCCAGCACGAAAAGCCAGAACCCGTAATTCCCCACGCCGTTCTTCGCTCGGGTCGCACGCTGGTAAATAAAGATCCCCGCGGCAAACATCACCAACTCAAGCGCCATAGTGATGCGCGGATGGTTCCATAAGCCAAGACCGAGCAAGCGATTGCCTCCGGCGTACAGCGGCAAGTCCGGCCGGTGCACGACATAATCGAGCAGCCAATGGCTAACCACGCTGAACCAAATCGTGATCGCCCCTATCAGATACCGCGCTACGCCAAAATAAATAGAAGCGAACAGAGTCGCCCAGGCAATTACCGCGACCAGGCCGTGCGAAATTGGATATGAATCAAACTGCAGACGCAGAAACGGATTAGGATTCTGCTCGATCGAAACCTGTTCCCACCCGATCAAAAGGAATATCGGCCAAAGCAGATCGAGCAAGATCGGCGCGGCAATCAACGCGCCAAGTGAAGTGCGGGGCGCGAGTTGCTTAGTGGCGAGGCCTAATGCGTAGTGTCCGACAAACATTTGTGACGGTGCATCCTAACACTTAATGCAGCATCGTTTGAAAAAATCTCCGCTTCCCGATAAAGTTAACCGCGACTAAGCAATTAATAATTTGCAGTGACGTTTAGAAGCCGATTGGCCCGCGTGCTCGTGCGCGAACGCCGGAGCTTCTAAACCATCGGTTCGATCTTCTGCGGCAATGCCACAGATTTTCCGTCACAGCACAAACTATCTGGCGCGGGCCACGATCTTTGGCGCGATATTTATTCTGGTCGCTGCGCTTTTCGTCGCCGCTGAAATCAATCGCTCCGGCTGGAACACCGGCGCATACATCGAACGCCAGCAGGAAATTCAATTTAGTCATAAACACCACGTCGGCGATGACGGCGTCGATTGCCGTTACTGTCACACTACGGTCGAGACTTCCGCATCCGCCGGAATTCCTTCAACTGCAATCTGCATGAGCTGTCACAAGCAGATTTGGGCTGACAGTCCTTATCTCGAGCCCGTGCGCGCGAGTTACAAAACCGGAAAGCCGCTCGCGTGGGTGCGCGTGCATGACTTGCCTGACTTCGCCTATTTCAATCATTCAATACATGTGAATAAAGGCGTGGGCTGCTCGACTTGCCACGGCCAAATCGATCAGATGCCCGTCGTGTATCAGACACAGTCGTTGCAGATGGAGTGGTGCCTGGATTGTCACCGGCACCCCGAGAATTACGTAAGACCGCAGGACAAAGTCTTCGATATGAGTTGGAAGCCGCCGTCCGATCAGAAGCAACAAGGAATGGACTTGGTTAAGAAGTACAAGATTCAAACGAACACGGCGAGCGGCCAGACTGTTTTGACAAGCTGTTCCACTTGTCATCGGTAAGGTCAGAACCGCCTGCGGTAGTGGGCGGTTTAACGTTGGGAGAGATCAACCACCCGCTACCGCAGGTGGTTCTGACAGCATGACTAACGATCGTCACATCAATTTCAGGCTGCTGCGCGACCGGATTCTCGGCGCTGGGAACGCGGACGTCTCGTCCGCATCTTCCGGCAAACAGTATTGGCGCTCGCTCGAAGAACTCGCCGACTCGCCCGTGTTCGAAGAGTTCGTGCAGCGCGAATATCCCGCAGCCGCCGAAGAATGGAATGACCCGGTCGAGCGTCGCACGTTTCTGAAGATCATGGGCGCGTCACTCGCGCTCGCCGGTTTGAGTGGCTGTGTCATTCAGCCGCCGGAAAAAATCATTCCTTACATCAAGCAGCCGGAAGAAGAGATTCCCGGGCACGGTCTTTGGTTCGCATCAGCGTTCACGCTCGGTGGCGTCGCCACCCCGATTCTGGTGCGCAGCAACGAAGGGCGCCCGACCAAGATTGAAGGAAATCCAGATCACCCCAGCACCGGTGGCGCCACTGCTACCGATATTTTCTCGCAAGCCTCAATCCTATCGCTTTACGATCCCGATCGTTCGCAGGCGCCGTCATTTCGCAGCGAAACGCGTCCATGGACAGCTTTCGTCGCTGAAATTCGCTCACTGATTGAAAAAGAGAACGACGGGATTCGCGCGAAAAAGGGCGCCGGCCTGCGCTTCCTCACTGAGACGATCACCTCGCCGACGCTCGCGGCGCAGATGAAGCAAGTCCTCACAGATTTTCCCGAAGCGAAGTGGCACCAGTACGAACCCGTCAATCGAGATAACGCGCGCGCTGGCGCGATCATGGCGTTCGGCCAGGACGTGCACACGACCTACGACTTCAGCAAAGCGGATCGGATTCTTTCGCTGGGTGCAGATTTTCTGAACGGCTGGCCGGGGAATCTACGTTACGCGCGGGACTATGCGGCGAAGCGGCGCCCGGCTGCTGAGTCTGGCAATGCAGAGCAGATGAGCCGACTATATGTTATCGAGAGCACCCCAACCATCACGGGTGCGAACGCCGATCATGTTTGGAGACTAAAGCCCAATCAGGTTGCAGCGTTTGTGCAAACCTTAGCTTCTGAATCGCTCGTAGTCGGCAAAGGATCAGGCGCGCTTTATTTTGATCGATCACCAGCGAATGTTGTGCCGTCAGAAATCATCAATGCGATTGGAAAAGACTTAGGCTCAAGCATTGTAATCGCCGGCGACGACCAACCCGCCGTTGTCCACGCACTTGCTCATTTAATGAACGCTAACCTCGGCAATGTCGGCAAGACTGTCTTCTACTCCGACCCGATCGAAGCCAACTCAGTCGATCAGACTCAATCGCTACGCGAACTCGTCGCGGACATCGATGCAGGCAAAGTCGAGACGCTGATCATCATCGGGGGTAATCCGTCCTATAACACGCCGATTGATCTGCGGCTCGATCTGAACCGGCTGAGTAAAGTTAAGCTGCGCGCGCACCTTAGTCTTTATAACAACGAAACATCGGACATCTGCCAGTGGCATATTCCGATGGCGCATTACCTCGAGTCGTGGAGCGACACGCGTACGAACGACGGCGCCGCCTCGATCGTGCAGCCCTTGATCGCGCCGCTTTACGACGGCAAGACCGCGCACGAAATGATCGCGCTCTTCAGTGATAACTATGACAAGAAGCCTTACGAGATTGTGAAGGAGTATTGGCGAACGCAGGCGCAAGGAGTCAGTACCGGGAGCGGTAGCGACCGGGTAAACGCAGGCAGGATGCCTGCGAACCGCCCGCAGGATGCGGGCGCTCCAACGGCGGGCGCTCCAACCGCAGTTGCTTCACCAACACCAACGCAGCCGGCTGATTTTGAAAGTTCCTGGCGCAAGTGGCTGCATGACGGTTTCATTCCTAACACGGCTCTGCCGACCAAAACGGTTGCGGCGAAAGCTGATTGGGCGAATTCGCTGCAAAATGCGGGCGGCACGCCCGCGCTCCCAGCCAACACGTTCGAAGTCGTTTTCCGTCCTGACGCATCAATCCACGACGGGCGCTTTGCAAACAACGGTTGGTTGCAGGAACTGCCAAAGCCTCTCACGAAGATCACCTGGGACAATGTAGCGCTGGTTAGTCCGAACACCGCGAAGAAGCTGGGCTGCCTGCCGCCAAATTATGAAGAGGCGAAGAAAGGCCGCGAAGCTCACGTCGACACCATCACGCTGGGAGTTGCGGACAAGACAATCAGCAAGGCGGTGCCCGTTTGGATCTTGCCGGGCCAGCCTGACGACGTCATCA
Organism: Pyrinomonadaceae bacterium; assembly: GCA_035606795.1. GTDB lineage: Bacteria > Acidobacteriota > Blastocatellia > Pyrinomonadales > Pyrinomonadaceae > UBA11740. Next base: position 7,181 of record DATNEI010000092.1, on the reverse strand, counting down.
CGATTCATCTGGGATACGGACGGCCTTTGAGTGGACGCGTCGGCAGCGGCCTCGGCTTCAATGCTTATGACATTCGTCGCTCTGATGCGCCGTGGACGACGGCGGGTGCGTGGGCGCGCAAGACTGCGCAACGCTATATCATCGCGACGACGCAGCTTCAATTCGACATGGAAGGCCGCGACATCCTGCGCGCCACGCCGGTCGACGAATACTTAAAAGAGAAAGACAAGCGGGTCGGTGAACGCGAAGAGCAACGGAAAGAGAACCATGACCTCTCGCTCTATCCCGATTTCGACTACCAGAATCAGGGCAATGGTTATGCGTGGGGCATGTCGATCGACTTGAACAGTTGCGTCGGCTGTAACGCGTGCATGATTGCCTGCCAGGCTGAGAACAACATTCCGATTGTCGGCAAGGAACAGGTGGCGCGCGGCCGCTCGATGCACTGGATTCGCGTCGATGCTTATTTCAAAGGCGACGAGCAGAAACCCGAAGGGCCTTACTTCCAGCCCGTGCCATGCATGCATTGCGAGAACGCGCCGTGCGAACCGGTCTGTCCAGTGCACGCGACCGCGCACAGCGCCGAAGGGCTGAACGACATGGTTTACAACCGCTGTGTCGGGACGCGCTACTGCTCTAACAACTGTCCGTACAAAGTGCGCCGCTTTAATTTCTTGCTGTATCAGGATTGGGAACAGCCGACCTATCAGTTGATGCGCAATCCCGACGTGTCAGTGCGCAGCCGCGGCGTAATGGAAAAGTGCACTTACTGTGTGCAGCGGATTCAAGCGGCCAAGATTCAATCAGAGCTGGAAGGTCGTCCGGTGCGCGATGGCGAGATCGTCACCGCTTGCCAATCGGTGTGCCCGACGGAAGCAATCGTGTTCGGCAACATCAACGATCCGAACAGTAAAGTTTCGAAGATGAAGGCATTGGAGCGCGACTATTCGCTGCTGGGTGAACTGAACACGCGCCCGCGGACGACGTACTTGAGCGCGCTCAGAAATCCGAATCCCGAAATCAAATCTTGATTTGGAATCTTGAATTTGAAGTCTGAGATTCGCTTGTGTTCGCACTTGGTGCTTTGTGCTTTGTACTTAGTGGTTGAGAGCCCGCTAAATTGATCTTTTCAACTGCGACCAGCGAACAAAGTACAGAGACCAAAGTCCAAAGACCGCATTTCTAAAGATGGACGAACGACGCGACTACCACACATCAATCCACGGGACGCATCCCGTGGTGGGGACTGAACTGACCTTAGGTTCAGTCACCGACAAGATCAGCTCGATTGTTCTCAAGCGCAAGACGCCCATCGGCTGGTTCATTGGCTTCGCGATTTCGTTCGCGCTGTTCCAACTGCTGCTGCTCACGATTACAAATCTGGTCTTCAACGGCGTCGGCTTGTGGGGCATCAATCAGCCGGTCGGTTGGGGATTCGCAATCATTAATTTCGTCTGGTGGATCGGAATCGGGCACGCCGGAACTCTGATTTCGGCGATTCTGCTTTTGCTGAGACAGAAGTGGCGCACCTCAATCAACCGCTTCGCCGAAGCCATGACACTGTTTGCCGTCGCGCAAGCGGGAATCTTTCCGGTGATGCACCTGGGCCGGCCATGGCTCGCGTACTGGCTGTTTCCTTATCCCAACACGATGGGAATTTGGCCGCAGTTTCGCAGCCCTCTGATGTGGGACGTGTTCGCGGTCTCAACGTACGCGACGGTCTCGGCGATGTTCTGGTTCGTGGGATTGATTCCAGATTTCGCGACGCTGCGCGATCGCGCCAAGAGCAAACCATTTCAGTTAGTTTACGGAATGTTGGCGATGGGTTGGCGCGGTTCCGCGCGGCACTGGCATCGCTACGAGATGGCTTACCTGCTGCTCGCGGGACTGGCCACGCCGCTTGTGCTCTCGGTGCACACGATAGTTTCGTTCGACTTTGCGATTGGCATCATTCCCGGCTGGCACGCGACAATCTTTCCGCCTTACTTCGTCGCGGGCGCGATCTACGCGGGCTTCGCAATGGTGCTGCTGTTGACCATTCCGCTGCGAAAGATCTACGGCCTCCAGAGTTTCATCACGATGCGCCACATGCACAACATGGCGAAGGTGATGTTGGCGACCGGCCTGATCGTTTTTTACGGTTACATGATTGAAGCGTTCTTCGGCTGGTACAGCGGTAATGAATACGAGCACTTCGTGATTTGGAACCGCATGCACGGACCGTATGCCGTGTACTACTGGGCCTTGATTCTGTGCAATGGACTGACGCCGCAACTGCTCTGGATCAAAAAACTGCGCTCGAATCTCCTCGTGCTTTGGCTGATTTCATTTGTCGTCAGCATCGGCATGTGGCTGGAGAGGTTCGTGATTGTAGTGACAAGTTTGCATCGAGATTTTCTGCCCTCGTCGTGGGGCTTCTATCGCGGCACAGTCTGGGATTGGGCAATGTTCATCGGCACAATCGGATTTTTCCTTTCGCTCTTGTTTCTGTTTATCCGGTTCCTGCCGATGATTTCGATTTTTGAGATGCGCACGATTCTTCCCGAGGCGGAGGTTGAGGAAGGATGAGGAAACGACACGGTGACACGGAGACGGGGGGACACGGGGATTTCTTTCCCCGCGTCTCCGTGTCGCTCCGTCTCCGCGTCTGATACAGATGAGAGATACCTCTCCAAAACTGTACGGCGTGATGGCTCAGTTTGACAGCCCGGGCCACCTGGTGTCGGCTGCGCGCGAGACCTACGAAGCGGGTTATCGCCAGATCAACGGCTACTCGCCGTTCCCGATCGAGGAACTCGACCAGGCGATCGGATTCAAGCGCACGACTCTGCCGCTGATTGTGCTGGCGGGCGGAATTCTCGGCGGCCTGGGCGGATTTTTTATGCAGTACTGGATGGAAGTGATCGACTATCCGATCATCGTGGGCGGCAAACCGTTCAATAGCTGGCCGGCATTCATTCCCATTACGTTTGAATGCACGGTGCTGGTGGCGGCCTTTTCGGCGGTGCTGGGAATGCTGGCGCTGAACAAACTGCCGCAGCCTTACCATCCGGTTTTCAACGCGCCGAGCTTTGCCCTGGCTACGCGCGACAGTTTTTTCCTGGTGATCGAAGCGAAGGATCCGAAATTCAATCATGATGAGGCAGTGCGGTTCCTAAAAACTCTGGAGCCGTTGGAAGTGGCGGATGTGGAACTGTAGCAAGACAGACGCGGAGATGGGGAACTGTAGCAAGACAGACGCGGAGACGCGGAGACCCGGAGACACGGAGAGAAAATCACCGCGTCACCGCCTCCCCGTGTCACCGTGTCTCTTGCTCTTACTAGTCACTGCTAACTGCTCACTGCTCACTGGCTGTCGAAGAGACATGCAGGATCAACCGAAAGCTATCGCCTATCGTCCGAACTCCTTTTACAAAGACGGCACTGGTTCGCGGCCGCTGGTGGAAGGGACGGTGCCGCGCGGTTATCTGAGAGAAGATCGCAGCTTCTTCTTCGGCAAGAAACTGAGTGCGAGCGATTTGAACAAAGAGCAGCAATCGCAAACTCAGTCGGCACAGCAACCCGCGAATTCCACGGTCGCATTTGCGGACGATGTCGACACCATCCCTATGCAGATCACGCGGACAGATATTGATCGCGGACAAGAGCGATTCAATATTTACTGCTCAGTCTGTCATGGCATGACGGGCTATGGCGACGGCATCGTGGCGCGGCGCGGATTCAACAAGCCGTCGCCCGCCAGTTATCACCAGGAGCGTCTGCTGAACGCTCCCGTGGGCCATTTCTTCGACGTGATGACGAACGGCTGGGGTGCGATGCCGAGTTACGCTGCGCAGGTTTCGGTCGAAGATCGCTGGCGAATTGCGGCCTACATTCGCGCGTTGCAGTTGAGTCAGATGAAGGCGGGCGGAAACCCGACCGTGAGTGAGGGTGCAAGCTCGGGAAACCAGGAAAAGCAAGAAAATGCGGGCAAGGATGCCCGCGCTCCCAAATGATTCGCGGCTACACACCTCCGGCAGATCTCAATCGCCTGCGTAACATCGCACTCGGCGTGGGACTCTTGTTCACTCTGCTGATGTTCGTCGGTGCGTTTTTGGATCGCGATCATTTCTTTCATGGCTATCTCGTTGGTTTCATTTTTTGGACCGGGATCACAGTCGGCAGTCTTTGCTTGCTGATGCTGCAACACCTGACTGGGGGCGCCTGGGGATTGGTGATTCGACGCGTGCTGGAAGCGGCCACGCGGACGATGCCCTTGCTGCTGCTGCTGTTTATTCCAATTGCGATTGGCCTGAAGCACATCTATCCCTGGACCGACCCGGCAGTCATGGCGACTCCCGCGCTTCAGAAAAAAGCCGCGTCGTTCTTATACCCATCGTTTTTCATTATTCGCACGTTGGTTTATTTCGCCGTGTGGTCGCTACTCGCAATCACGCTGAATTGGCTGTCGTTGCAGCAGGATCGCGCGGCCAGCCGCGAAGTGCGTAAACGATTGCAAATGATCAGCGGGCCGGGGCTTGTCTTTACAATCATATGCATCACATTTGCTGCGATCGACTGGGCGATGTCGCTGGAGCCGGCGTGGTACTCGACGATCTTCGGATTGATTTTTGTCGCGTCTTGGTCCTTAAGCGCGCTGGCGTTCACGATTTTGATGATGAGTTGGTTAGCAGCCCGCGAACCCATGAACGCCGTCGTGCAGCCGCGTCACTTTCACGACTGGGGAAATCTGACGCTGGCGCTGGTGATGTTGTGGACGTACTTTGCGTTCTCGCAATACCTGATCATCTGGTCGGGCAACATGCCGGAAGAGACCACGTGGTATGTCGCGCGCAAGCAAGGCGGCTGGGGAGCAATTGCTCTGGCAATTGTGATTTTGCAGTTCGCGTTTCCCTTCATGACGTTGCTCTCGCGCGCCACTAAGAAAAGCGCGCAAAAGCTCGCTATGCTGGCAGCGCTGATTTTGGTAATGCGCATCGTGGATGTAATTTGGTTAGTTGAACCCACGTACAGTCGCGGTGATTTTGTTTTTAATTGGATGGACTATGTCGCCCCGGTGGCGATGGGTGGACTTTGGCTGGGAACGTTCGCCTGGCAATTGCAGAAGCGACCGCTGGTACCCATTAACGATCCGCAATTGGAGCAGGCGGTGGCGGTAGTCCACGGACATTAACAGTCGGCAGGAGGCAGGAAATCAGTCATCTGCGTGAGCAGAAAGGCATAAGGCTTAGAGAATGGCAGAGCACGATCGCAAGATGCACGTCACTGAGACGCCGGATACGTCGCACATCAAAAACATCGATGTGACGCACGAGGCCAGCGACGTCCAAATCAGCGGCATCGCCAAGTTCATCGTCGGGTTGCTCATCCTGACGATCGCGACGCACATCGCGCTGTGGGGATTGTTTCTGCTCTTTCAGAAGACGGCAACGCAACAGGAACAGGAGAGTCATCGCTCTCCCATCGCGATGAGTGGCGAAGAGCGTCTGCCACCCGAACCGCGACTGCAAGGCGCGCCGGGGTTCGCGAAAAATCTTGAACCAGCAAAAAAGGAAGAGGCCAACGAGCCGCAGCAAGTGAACCAACTGCCACCGCCGAAAGATTCAATGTGGGAGATCCACGCGCTGCGCGATCAATGGAAGGACGTGCTGGAAAAGGGGCCGACCGATCAGAACGGTCAGCGCTTCGGAATGCCGATCGAGCAGGCGAAAGATGAAGTCTTGCGGCAGTTAGCCGAGAAAAAGAAGCCATGAGACACGGAGACGCGGGGACGCGGAGACGCGGAGAAGCTGAGAGGGGGAGACACGGGGACGCGGAGACGCGGAGACGCGGAGAACTGCACGTTATCTCTCAATTCTCTCTTTCTCCCCGTCTCTGCTTCTCCCCGTCCCCGAGTCGCCGTGTCCCCGGGTCCCCGTGTCTCCGCGTCCTGCTTCCTGCTGTCTGCCTTCTGCTTTCTGCCTTCTGCCTGCTGGCTCACGCTCAGCCCGGCGTCCCAATGCCCAGCTCGCCTCTGTATGGCGCGCGCACTGAAACAGGTGCGGTCTCGACCGGATTGCCGGTGGTTCTGAAGACTGTCGGTATCGAGCAAAAACTCAACGAGCAGGTGCCGCTCGATGCGGTTTTCAAGGACGAAACCGGACAGCAAGTGCGCCTGGGAGACGTCGCGAAGGGCAAGCCAGTCGTGCTGGCGCTGGTCTATTACTCGTGCCCAATGCTCTGCAATCAGATTCTGAACGGGGTGTTGGGATCGTTGCGCCAGGTTTCATTCAACGCCGGCGAGCAATTCGAAGTTATCGCCGTGAGCTTTGACTCGCGCGAGACTCCGGAACTGGCCGCGACCAAGAAGCAGACTTACGTGAAAGCTTATAACCGTGCTGGGGGCGAGAAGGGTTGGCATTTTTTGACGGGCGACGAAGCTAACATCAAGCGAGTGACCGATGCCGCCGGCTTTCATTACAAGTGGGACGAAAAGACGAACCAATTTGCGCACGCGAGCGGCATCATGCTGCTGACGCCGGACGGAAAGCTGGCGCGCTATTTTTATGGCATCGATTACCCGCCGCGCGATGTGCGCCTCGGGCTGGTCGAAGCTTCTGAAAACAAGATCGGCACGCCTGTCGATACCCTTTACTTGTATTGCTATCACTACGATCCGGCGACGGGAAAATACGGCGCAGTCGTCATGAACATCATGAGAGTTGCCGGAGTGCTCACCGTCGGTTTGATCGTCGGCATGCTCTTAGTTTTGCGAACGCGCTGGCCAAACGAAATTCGAGATTCGAAAGTCGAAATTCGAAATTGATTTATGCAATCGTGGCTTCCAATTCCTGAAAGTGCCTCGACCATCTCTGGCGACGTCGATGCGGTGTACTTTTACGTTTCCGGGGTGACGGTTTTCTTCGTCACTTTGATTTCGCTGGTCATCATCTTTTTTGTCATCCGCTACCGGCGCCGCAACGCGTTCGAGATTCCCCGCCCCATCGAAGGCTCGCACAAACTGGAAACGCTCTGGTCAGTCATCCCTTTGGTCATCGCGATGAGCATCTTCGTCTGGGGCGCGAAAGTTTATTTCGCCCAGTACCGTCCGCCGCAAAACGCTCTGGAAGTCTATGTAGTCGGCAAACAGTGGATGTGGAAGTTCCAACATCCGACGGGCCAGCGCGAAATTAATGAGTTGC
>DATNEI010000055.1:0-70043 GCA_035606795.1 Pyrinomonadaceae bacterium | reverse complement strand
GGTGGCAGCGACGAAGTCACCGTCGCCACGTTTACGACTCCGGTTGAAACCTCGACATCTGCGCCGGCGCGCCACGAGTATTTGCCGATGGGCATTGACGGCCCACGCATCGGTGACGTGCTCAATGCGCCGCAGGAACTTTTGAATCTGCTCGAACGCACCATGCCAGAGCGCATGAATGCGCGGGTGGTGCCGACTCTGGATGATGCCACTGCGCTGTCGCTGGCAACCGGCGACATGTTCGTAACCGTCGACGGAGACTGGGTTACGGGTGGCCAGTTCGTCAACGCCGGCAATGGCCGGGCGCTGGAAGAAGGCGCCGGCCTGCTCACGTTCAAACGCGAATTGCGCGAAATGCAATTGCGGGTGGTCGAACTGGAAGCTGAGTTAGGGCTCGCTGAAATATCTCTGAAAGAAGCGCGGTCGCGCATGGGTGGGCTGGAAGAATCAGTTGTCCAGCTCAATGCATCAATCGGACGTGTTGAACGCGACGCGATGGCCCTCGATTTGACGGCGGGGAATCTGCAGCAGGACGTCGAGCGCGCGGAACGTCACCTGCGCGTGGTGGCGGACGATCAGGCGCGATTGGAGCAAGAGCGTCGCGATCTCGAAGAGCATCGCGCCAAGACGCTAAGCGATGCCGAAGCTGCTGAGGCGGCGAGGATTTCAGTGAACGAGCGTATCGCCGCAACCACGAACCGCTTGAGTGAGATTCGTCGCGACGTGGAGACTGAGAGCGACACGCTCAATCAGCAACGGGCGGACGCGGCGGCTGCCGCGGAACGGAGACGTTCGACGTCGGCTGACTTGCGCCGGCTGGAAGTCGAACGCGTGGAAGTTACCGATCGCATCGTTCGTCACAATCTGGAATTGGCAGAGGCTGCTGCGCGCGACCAACAGTTGCGTGACTCGGTCGCGGAAATCGATCGGCTGGCGTTGACAGTGGAAGAAGAGAAGGCGCGCGAGGAACAGCAGATCGCCGATGCCAGCGCGCGTTTGAACGAATCGCGCGAGCGAGCTGATGCCATGGCGGCTGAGCTGGCCGAGCTGAACCGCAGAGCGGCGGCTTCCCGTGATGCCCGCGCCGCGATTGAGGTGCAACGGGCAGAGGCGATGGCCCGCGTGAATTTCGTGCGCGAATCCTGTGCTAACGAATTGAATCAGAGCCTGGAAGAAATCGCCCGCGAGCTGACGCCGGATCCGGAATTCGATCTGGAAACTTCGAAAGCCCGGGTCGAAGACCTGCGCGAGAAGCTGGAAAACTTTGGCGCCGTCAACATGATGGCCCTCGAGGAACTGGCTGAGAATGAAGAGCGCCTCGCTTTTCTGACAACCCAGCGCGAAGACATTACGCAGGGCATCGCTTCGACCGAAGAAGCTTTGCGCGAAATCAAGCGCCGCTCGCGCGAACGTTTCCGCGATGCGTTCGAAAAGATCAATCAGAACTTCAGCGAGCTGTTCAAAGAACTCTTCGGTGGCGGCCGTGGCGAAATGAGTTTGATCGATGAAAACGACGAACTCGAATCAGGCATCGATATTATTGCGCAACCGCCGGGCAAACGACTGCAAAACGTCCTGCTGCTGTCGGGCGGAGAAAAAGCCATGGCGGCGCTCGCGCTGGTGCTCGGAATTTTCCATTATCGTCCGTCGCCCTTCTGTCTGCTGGACGAAGTCGATGCGCCGCTCGACGAAGCGAACATTGGCCGTTTTACCGGCAAGGTCGTCTCGATGTCCGCCAACACGCAATTCATTGTCATCACCCACAACAAACGCACAATGGAAACGGCGCGCGCTTTGTACGGCGTCACCATGGAAGAAGCGGGTGTTTCCAAGCTGGTGTCGGTTCAGTTTGAATAAGGCGCCGGCTGGCACAACTTGCGCTCGCCGTCCTGCATCAATTAAAAATCAATTCACGGGTTATGCATCGCATCGTTTTCAGATGGTCGTCTGTGGTTCTGCTGAGTTTGTTGGCGGGAGTTTGCGCGGCCCAGGATTCAACCAAACGCAACGATCGGCCCAAGTCTGACCCAGTCCCAGCTCCGGTCATCAAGCAGCGAGACAACGATCCAACTCGTTACACATGGGAATTCGCCCAGCCGCAATTTCTAATCAATCACATTGTCGTCGAGCATGACGCGGTCGGCCATGGCAAAGTTTCGTTTAATCGCAAAGGTGATGAAGAAACCGTGACCGAGCCCATCGAATTGTCGTCGCCCGTATTGCAAAAGATTGCGGACCTCTGGACGGCTTTGAGATTTCTTGACTCGACAGAAAACTACCAGGCGTCAAAGAACTTCGCGCATCTGGGCACTTACAAGTTGCGGATGAGTGACGGCGCGCGCCAGCGGACGACGGAATTCAACTGGAGCGACAATTCCGACGCCTGGAACCTGGCGCAGGAATATCGCCGCGTAGCCGACCAGGCAATCTTTATTTTCGACATCAATGTCGCGCGCGAGAACCAGCCTCTCAACACGCCAGGTCTGATGACATATTTGGAATCACTGTACAACCGCAACGCGCTGTCTGATCCCAAACAGCTCGTGCCGCTACTCAAAGACCTGCGCACCGACGCGCACATCCCACTCATCGCCCGCAATCAGGCCGATCGATTGTTGAAGAAGATCGATAAGTAGCGAGTCGGCGCAGCCGACGACATATTCATAGCCCACAGCGCTAGCTGTGGGTGACGGTTAATATGTAGGGCCAAGCCCGCGAAGGCGGGCGACATGATCATTGCCAGATGTAACGCTCGTCGTAGTCAATGCCGTGCTTCACCAAGAACTCTAAAAACTCCTCTTTGAAACTAATCTTATGGTGGTGAGTTTCTTGGTTGCGAATGTATTCCATAACTGCGGGAACATTTGACTTGCTGACACTGAACGCACCATAGCCGAGTTGCCACGCGAAAAACCTTCGATGTCGCCACTTATCGTGAACCCATCGCGATGAATTGGACTTCAGAAAGCGCAGAGTATCAGAAATAGAAACAACGGGCGGCAGGTTCACGAGCATGTGAACATGATCAGATGTGCCGTTTATGCCGTACGACTTGCCCTTCAGTTCACGCGTCAGTCCGCCCAAATATGCATATAGTTGAGGCTTCAAGTCAGCGACTATCATTGGTTCGCGGTTCTTGGTGCTGAATACGATGTGAGTTAGGAGACTTGTGAAGGTTCTGCTCATTGTATGTCGCCCCTCCGGGGCTCGGTTAGTTTGTGGGAGTCGTTTACCCACAGCTTGCGCTGTGGGCTATTGCGATTGCCGCCCGCTACGCAGGCTGCAGTCATGATTTCGCGCCGAACTTATACATTATCAACGCGCCGCACACCACTAACAATATCGGCTATCCGTAGCGCACCCGCGAGAATCAGAAAGCTCGCGGCTGATACAACTGCACACTTAATTGCTGCAGAATATTGTGCCGTGGAAAATCAACGTGGGAATTTGGTAAGCACCCGCGACCAATGGCGCAACGATGATCATCCGCGCCGACTTTACGATATTTGCAAGTGTATGTGATTGCGTTTCTCGAAAACCGCGTGCACTTGCGGGATTTAGGGACGACTCGCCGACTTCAGCGTTGGTAACATCCCTTCCTGGTTCGCTCATTCGGACCTCCTAAAGCGAAATACCTGATGCTTCAACCATCACGGCTGGAAGCCTCAGGCACCGAATGGGTACCAAGTTTTCACAGCCGGCGTACATCAACACTGTCTAGCAGTGCCTTTCCACCGACTAGTTTGGGTTTTTGAGTTCCGAACCGGCGTTGGTCTGAATCCCCGGGCAAACTTTGTAAAGGAAGGACCCTAGATCAACAACCCACCCAAGCGAATTCTAGAAGCCAGCAGCAGTAAATCTGTCAATAATCCGCGAATCAAGACTCCGCTACCATTTCGCAAAACTCAACCAACCTATTCTCAGCCCAGAAGCGATCCTCATCATGCGGATTAGCCGAGATAAAGGCGACATGGCCGCCACGACGCGGTGCAATCAGCAGCACGTGCGGATTTGAGTCCCGCAGTGCTTCCCGCAATGGCGCGAAGGGAATAAATGGATCGTCCTGCGCATGAATGATCAGTGTGGGGATGCGTATGCGAGTGAGAAATCTGCGGGCACTGGCTTTCGCGTAGTAGTCGCGCGCATCCGCAAAGCCGAAGGCCGGCGCAATGTAGCGATCGTCGAACTGCTCAATCGAACGGATCGCGCTCAGGCGGCCTACGTCGTAAAGAGATGGAAACAACTCCGCCTTGCCCCTGATTCGCCGCTTCAGGTAAGAGAGAAACTTCCGGTGATAGATGATGTTTCGCTTTTGATTCAACACCTCGAAGCTGGCTTGCAGATCGACAGAAGGTGAAATCGCTGCGACCGCTTTTAATTGCGCGGGCGCATCATCGCCATATTCTCCGGCAAGCTTCAGCGTCATATTTCCGCCGAGAGAAAACCCGGCGATCACAATGGTCGGCAGGCGATCGTGCTCGATCAATTCCTGTATGACGACGCGCAGATCGTCTGTCAGCCCGCCGTGATAGAGCGTTGGCGTGAGGTGCTCAGTCCCGCCACAATTCCTGACATTCATGCGCACCACATTGAAGCCGCGCCGAAACGCCTTGGCCGCCGTAGTCAACATGTAGGCTGAGGCGGCTGAGCCTTCAAGGCCGTGCCACATGACCAGCGTCGGATGTTTTTCACGATCCGGCTGCCAACGACACAGCGCCAGCACGCGACTGTTCGCTTCGACTGCGAAGAAACGTTCTTCATCGCCCGATGTGTCAGGTAGGTTAAAACGTGTCGGCCAGAGGAACGCGCCGAACGTTTGCAGATCGCCCTGCGTCAGAAAGCGGGCGGGAATGAACGGTTTGTTTGCGAATTCGGCTGCGACTTTAGCGAGCAGCGACGAGACACGCTTCTCATCCGCGCGTTCGCACGTGAGGTCAGCAATCATCGGAAGGTGATGATGACATCCACAGTCTGCTTCTGTATGTCCGGTTTCGTGCTAATTTCATATTTCGAGCGCGCGCCGGTTCGTTGCGCGAGAGAAGCGACGAAAGGCCGAAGTACTGAAGTACGGTATTGATCCGAATACGAATCGTCATAGACTGCGCCGCTCGTCAGGGTCCATTTGCTTTTCAGACTGCGCGTGTCCGCCGGCGTCAACCCCATGATCGTCAGCGTGCCCATCCGGTATTGTCTGCCTTCGGTGACCATGAATTGATAATTCACGCGTCGCGGGGTGGCGTCGCGCGTGCTCGATTCAGTTATTTGGGCGTTGATGTAGCCTTGGCGGGCGTAGGCCCTGCGCACTGCTTCCAGTGACTGATCGATCTTTGGCCGAGTAACGGCGTCTCCAGCTCGCAGTCCAAATGCATTCGTCAATTCCTGATTCGTAAGTGCGCGATTGCCACTCCAGCTAATGGTTCCAAACGTGTCTGACGCAGCCGGATTTGTCGAGGCGGTCTTTTCGGCGACGTCAAAAATAACCGTGGTGTCGGCATCGTCAATGTGCACGCGGTAGTTGACACTTTTGAACCAGCCTGAGTTCATCAGCCTGGCGGCGGCCGCATCGATGCTCGGCGCGTCGATCAAATCGCCCACCCGTAACCCGCTGGTGGCGATCACCTGGTCGGACGACAGGCGTTGCAAGCCGACTATCTCGACTCTGCGCAGCGTGGTTTTCTCCTGCGCAGACGTGGCTGGCTGAACTGCAGCCAAGGCGGCCAGGCAGCCGGCCGTTACGACAAGAGCACGACAGAGACTTTGCGGGGTGATGCGACACACGTGATTGACTCTCCTGCCGAGACTAACGCAAGCTTTCGAACGGAGCGATTCTAGCTTTTCTCGTGCCAGCAATGGAAGTCAACCGTTCAGGGGATGAGGCGCCGGCTGCGCGAATGCGCACTGCCATCCTTGAGACCTGGGAAGAAGCAGGCAAGCCGCCCGTCAACGCACGCCTGCTGGACGCGATCGGGGCGAGGTTGCGACGCGAGTTTGGCAACCAGGATCCCGCGGGCCCCGCGGTCGTCGCGCGCGTGCTCGCCGACGAAGGCGCTGAACTGAAGCATCCGGAGATAATCGAAGCTGACGCGGAGTGGCGCCAGGCCGCCCTGGCAAGCAATGCACAGCAATTAGGCCTGGAACAATTAGTTTCGGACGAAGTCATGACGCTGGCAGCAGCAGAAACGTTCATTACCAGGCTCGAAGAATTGCGCCGGCAGGATGACGGCAGTTCAGATCGGCAAGCGCTCGCACAGTTGCACAACATCGCTTCTGAAGCGCGTCGACTGGCGGAGTCTATTGCGAAAAACCGATCTGCTGAGCAATCCGTTCGTGAGGAACAAGCAGAGATTGCCGAGTGGCTCAAGCTTTGGTTGCAGACGCCGGCCCTCTTCAAGGATTGGTTGGAACTCAGGCGCCGTTCTGATGAGTTTCGCTCGAGATTTGCAGTGCCTAACCACGAAGACACAAAGACACAAAGCGATTAATGGTGATCATCTGTAGTGCGTTCGTGTCGCTTATTTTATTCACACACGGCTTTAGCCGGGTGTAAATGTAACGGCTGAGATGAGAAACCGTTTAAACGGTTTCCAACTTCTTCCTGACCTCTCCGCGACACCTGGCTGAAGCCAAGGTGTGAACGAAACAGAGCACACGAACATCACCAACTTAGTTGTGAGGCACTGGTGGCTCTGTGGTGAATCGCTTAGGCGTGGATCTTCGGCTGTGCATTCAACGGATGCGCTTGTTGATACGCGTGGGCCAGCCGAAACAACAATCCTTCGCTCCAGTACGGCCCGAGCAGTTGCAAACCGATGGGCAGTCCGTCGGCTGACACACCGCAGGGCACGCTGATGCCGGGAATGCCTGCGAGATTCGCCGTCACCGTGTAGATGTCGTTGAGGTACATGGCCAACGGGTCGTCAACTTTTTCGCCGAAGCGGAACGCAGGGCTCGGCGCGGTGGGCGTGAGCACCGCATCGCACTGCGCGAACGCGGCGGCGAAATCGTTCTTGATGAGCGTGCGAACTTGCTGAGCTTTCAAGTAATACGCGTCGTAGTAGCCCGCCGACAGCACGTAAGTGCCAAGCATGATGCGGCGCTTCACTTCCGGTCCGAATCCTTCGTCGCGCGTCTTGCGATACATTTCGCGAAGCGCCGGAGCTTCCTCAGCCCGGAAGCCGTAACGAACGCCGTCGTAACGCGCCAGGTTCGAAGAGGCCTCAGCCGTGGCGATGATGTAATAGACCGCGATGGCGTATTTCGCGTGCGGAAGATCGACATCGACGATCTCTGCGCCCAAAGCGCGGTAGGCATCGATGGCTTTCTCAACACTCGCACGAACTTCGCTGTCCAGACCCTCGCCAAGCAGAGTGCGGGAAACGCCGAGTCGCAAGCCAGCCACATTCTTCTCGGTTTCGCCGATATAGTTCGGCACGGGCACATCCGCGGTGGTGGCGTCATGCGGATCGCGTCCCGCAATAACTTGCAACACCACCGCAGCGTCAGCCGCGGTCTGCGCGAACACGCCGATTTGATCCAGCGAAGAGCCGAAGGCGACCAGCCCGTAGCGCGAGACGCGGCCGTAGGTTGGCTTCACGCCAATGACGCCGCAGAGCGAGGCCGGCTGCCGCACTGAGCCGCCTGTGTCTGAGCCGAGCGCCACCGGCACAATTCCCGCGGCCACCGCGGCGGCCGAGCCACCGGATGAGCCACCAGGTACGCGCGACGGGTCCCAGGGGTTCTTCACGGGACCGAACGCCGAATTTTCATTCGATGAGCCCATCGCGAACTCGTCGCAGTTGGTCTTGCCAATAATGACCACGCCGGCGTCGAGCAAGCGATCAATCGCCGTCGCGTTGTACGGTGGTTTGTAGGGTCCCAGAATGCGCGAGCCACAGGAAGTCTGCAGGCCACGAACGCAGATGTTGTCTTTGATCGCAATCGGAATTCCGCTGAGACGTGGGAGCGCCGGCGTCTCGCCCGCATTGATTTTTTGATCAGTCGCAGCGGCGCGTTTGAGTGCGCCGGGCCGATCGATTTCCAGGAATGCATTCAGCTCGTCGTTCAGTTTTTCGGCCGCGCTTACGGCCGTTTCTGCTTGAGCGCGCGCGGAGGTTTCTCCACGCATCAGCTTCCCGATTGTCTCTACGATTGTTGACATCGAATTAAAGAGATCTAGGCGAGCACTTTCGGAACGCGAAAGTGTCCGGCCGCCGCGTCTGGCGCCTGATCGAGAGCGACTGTCTGACCAAGTGACGGCTGCACTTCGTCGGCACGGGACGATTCAGTGCGCTCGCCGGCTGGAGTTAATCCGCCGAGAGCCGGCTCAACTGAACCGGTGTCAATCTCATTGAGTTGTTCCACGTAAGTGACGATTTCGGCAATCTGCGGCGCGAACATGCGGCGTTCATCGTCGGT
Organism: Pyrinomonadaceae bacterium; assembly: GCA_035606795.1. GTDB lineage: Bacteria > Acidobacteriota > Blastocatellia > Pyrinomonadales > Pyrinomonadaceae > UBA11740. The sequence continues at coordinate 61,628 of DATNEI010000055.1, read as the reverse complement.
GATTTCCAAGTGCGCAAGCTGCGCAATTTTTTCGATGTCGGATTCTGAGATAGGCATAAAGGAAATTTTGGATTGCGAATTTCGAAATGCGAATTTACTAACTCTGGTTTCGCGCCTCGCGACGGTCGATACAGTTTGTGGCGGCGCGGATGAAACGCTGACGCAGTTCAGCATCCTCTATTTCTGTTGCCGAAGAACTCACGTTCTCAGGAAGCGATTGCACGACCCGCGACTTTGTCGCTAACGGGCGTCGTTTGCCGATCGCAGGATTGATGCGGAACTGAATCTCGGTCACGATCTCGCGGCGCAACAACTTATTGATCCGCGAAATCAGCTCAATCGACATGCGCTGAAGCTGTCTTCTCCAAACATCGTCGGCCACCTCGACAATCAAAGTACCGCCGCGCAAGTTCAGGGGATTGGCATGCCCGGCCAAGCCATCGCCGGCAACTCTTTTCCAGGCAATGACCGCTGCCGCCTCGGCCATTTCGTGACTGGCCCCGGCTTGCTCGAGAATTTTCGGCAATAGCAAAACTGCGTCGATCATGGTCTACGTTTGAACTTGCGCCAAAAAACTTTCAGAATGTGCGGCCATCAACCAAGTTTCGGAGTGTAATGGAAGAGATACATAACAACCAAGTCAACGCGCCTCATTCCCGCGATTTACCTGCCCGCGACTACCCGCTCGCTGAATTCGCGGGCGAATTACCCAAACTACTGCTCGCCTCATCCAGTCCACGGCGCTCGCAAATTCTGCAAATGGTTGATTGGCCTTTCGAGCTGGGCGTTGTCGAAGTCGATGAGTCTTTGCACGACGGAGAAGCTGCGCGCGCATACGTCGCGCGTTTAGCGGTCGCGAAAGCCGAAGCGTCCGCTGAAGTCTATGCGCATCGGCCGGTGCTGGCCGCAGACACTACCGTCGTCATCGACGAACATATCCTCGCCAAGCCCGTCGACGCCGACGATGCCAAGCGCATGTTGGGGCTGCTGCAGGCGCGCTGGCATCAAGTGCAGACGGGAGTTGCATTAATCTCTGCCTCACGCACGGAGGTCGACGTCGAGATGACTGAAGTGCGATTTGCGCCGATGAGCGATGCGGAAATCGAATGGTACGTCTCGACCAACGAACCGATGGATAAGGCCGGCGCGTACGCCATTCAAGGAATCGGCGCGCGATTCATCGAAAGCATCAAGGGCGACTACTTCAATGTCATGGGATTGCCCGTGCGCCTCGTCTACGAGTTGGTGCGGCGTGGCACTTCAGTCTGTGATGGGTGGTGATGCGATCACAGACTGAAGTCGGTGCCACGTCAGTCTTTCGCCGGCGGTTCATCGGACGCGGCGATTGGTCCGGTGGGCGCCGGTTCGCGCGGCGGCGCAGGCGGTACTTGCGCGGGCGGTGCAGCCGGTTGGTCGGGCTCGCCCGGAGGTTGCGGTGCGGCCGCGGCAGCTTCAGCCGGGGCGGGAACGATTTCGAGCAGCACCCGGTTATCAGTGTCGAGAAAATCTTTGACCGCGTCGCGAATCTGCTGGGGCGTCACATCCAGATAATTCTGTAAATCAGTATTGAAGAGATGGGGGTCGCCGTCGTAAAGCGTGAACTCCGCAATTTGCTGTGAGCGAAACTGCGAAGACTGACGGCTGCGCACCGCGCCATTGAAGAGGTTGTTACGCAGCTTCTCCATCTCGTCTGCGCTGGGCCCACTGGTGGCGAGATTGCTAATCTCTTTGAAGATGGTGTCGCGAATCTGCGGGCCCTCGCGATCAGGTTTGGGAATGACGACAATGAACAAACCGGAAGGACCGCGACGCTCGTCGATGCCGCCCTGGATCTGCACGACTGATTCTTCACCCTTCACCAGTTTTTGATAGAGCCGCGCGCTTTCGCCTTCGAACAGCAAGTGACTGGCCAGCGAGAGCGCGTAAAAAGTCCGCGAGCGCCGCTCGGGAATTTTCCAGCCCAGCGCGAATGCCGGCACCGGCGCGAGCTTGTCGATGAATTCACCGACGCGTTCGGCAACTTCCTTCGGTTCGCTGACGTCAACCGGCGGCGGATCCGGCTGGCGGGGAATCGTCGCGAAATACTTTTCGATTAGCTCGCCGGCTTCGGCGCGGTCGAAATCACCGGCGATCGAAAGCACCGCGTTGTTCGGCGCGTAATAAATCCGAAAAAACTCGCGCACGTCGTTAACCGTCGCCGCATCCAGATCTTCCATTGATCCGATGGTCGAGTGCGCGTTCGCCGGATTCTTGAAACTCATTTCGAACAGCCGCAGAAATCCATTGACGTACGGCTGATTGTCGTAGCGCAGACGCTTTTCTTCTTTGACCGCTTCGCGTTGATTGTCGAGGTTCTCCTGCGTCACGTTCAAGGAACGCATGCGATCGCTCTCCAGCCACAAGGCGAGCGGAAGTTCACTGGCCGGCAAAGTCTCGAAATAGTTCGTGCGTTCACTGGAAGTAGTGCCGTTCATGGTGCCGCCCGCATTCGAAATGTACTGAAAATGCGCGGCCTTTGGCACGTTGTCTGAGCCCTGAAACATCATGTGCTCGAAGAGGTGCGCGAAACCGGTGCGGCCTTCAGGTTCGTTGCGCGACCCCACGTCGTAGTAAACGCTGACGGAAACTACAGGGACTGATTCGTCCTGGTTAAGCACCACGCGCAAACCATTGTCGAGAGTGAATTGTTCGATCGGAGTGTGTGGAACCTGAAAAATTTTCTGCACGTGTTGAGAGCGACCTGAATTAGAGATGGAAAATAACGAGGGAAAGTTTACCGCGTTCGGAGGGGGATTAACAAAGATGGTTCTCAGCCGCAGATGAACGCGAATGAACGCCAATCAGAACAAAACCCTTAAGACTTTTCTTATCGGCGTCTATCCGCGTTAATTCGCGACTGTTAACTCGCTGGTTCTGCCGGTTTTCTTTCGCCGACCATGCCGCGCAACTCAGCGCGCAAACGCTCGATCTCCGCCAGCTTCTGTTCCACGCGTGCGAAGAGTTCCGTCTGCGTCTTGATGCCTTCGTCGATGAGAAACGAAGCAGCTTCAGCGCGGGTGCCAAACACTCCGGCCTGGACCAGCTGGTTTAGCTTGTGTGAGGCGTCGGCCGAAACCTTCACCGCCAGCATGTAATCATCTTTCGCAGAAATCGCTTTTTCAATGGTCCGGCTGATGTCCCGTCCAATCGCGGAAAGCTGTTCCGGAATGCGCGCGGCCATCTCGCGCACGGACGTGCCGGTGGCTTTGTCGTCCATTGGCTCTGGTTCGGTTTCTCGCATAATCAATTCATTCCTTTGTTCTGACCCGTTACCCGGTGATTCGTAAGACGTGCTCATGACACTTTGCTCCTTAGGTTAATAAATCCTATGTACGCGGTTTTCGAGGGGGAAGTTCATTTTAAAAACCGCGCGACCTTGGGTCAAGAACCCTGAACTCGCCGTCACGCAGCCTTTAATTCAACGCAGCAGGCGGCGCAGCGAGTGGCGGCCAAAGGAATGGCGGTCAAACACTGTGGACAGTCCTTCATCGAAGGATCCTTGCGCCGGAGTTTGTTCACGAACTTGACCAAAAGAAAGATCACGAACGCAATGATCACGAAGTTCACGATGTCGTTAAAGAACTGGCCGTACGCGATCACCGGAATGCCTTTCGTCTTGGCCTCAGCCAGTGAGGCGGGAACACCTTTCGAGTGATCGAGGACCACGAAAAGACTGGCGAAATCCATCTTGCCGAGCAGCAAGCCAATCGGCGGCATGATGATCCCTTCGACCAGCGACGTGACGATCTTTCCGAATGCCACGCCGATGATCACGGCGATGGCGAGGTCGATGACGTTTCCCCGCGAGACGAACTCTTTGAATTCTCTGAACATTAGGGTGCCTCCTGAGAATTTTACGAGTCGGGTGTTGCCCGACGCTCCGTTAGTTTAGACGTCGCACTTGTGCGACGGGAAATCGGGGCGGACAAGTCCGCCCGTCTAAACAGAAAGGGTTCTACTGGCAGTCCTTGGCCGCTTTATACCCGGCCTTTTCCGCTTCGTCTTTATCCTTAAAAACGATGCGATTCTGTGCTGGAATTTTTTCGGCGGCTTCACAGTCCGCAGCGTAATACAGTTTCGAAATTTTGTCGCCGGTAACCCGTGCCTCGTCAGCGGCGGCGGCGGCTTCGCGGCGAGTGGCAATTGTTTCGTCGGCTGCGTCATCGCTGAGACGGATGCTGGGACTCTGGGCAATCAACGAGACAGAGATCGTAAAGCCATCGCAGTGCAACTGCTGGCCGCCGCGTTTTGGCGACCAGGCCGCGGGCAGGTTCAGCGATTTACTGATGCCGGCCACAAATTCGTCGACAGTCTGCCACTTGAACGTGCTCTCGTAGCCAATCCAAAGCGTAGTCACTTTCCCATCGAGAAAATCGAGAGAGATCGTGCGCACGTCCGCAAAGCTCACCTTGTCGAAGCGTGGATCGTAAAGCGGATTAATCGAGGTCTTGATGACTCCGATTTCGTCCGCCCGGCCAAACTGCATCAAGGGGACGCGCGCTTTGGCTTGCTCAGGAGTCATCCCAAGTCGAAAGCCGTGCAGCTCCGGTGCGTCGGGAAGCTGATCGCTCTTTAAAGTGCATTGCGCGGAGGCGACCTGCGCGCAACTAATGATCAGAATCGAGAGGACGAGAAGTTGAAAGCGTAAATGAGGATTCATGCAGCGAGCAGTCTCTCGATCAACTTGCTCAATGCGTCGGGGTCGAACGGTGTCGAAACATATTCGGTGCACCCGGCATCGAGCGCCTTTTCTCTATATTCATTCGCACCATATGCCGAAACTGCGACAATGGGCGTCTGTTGGAGAGACTGATACTCGCGGATTTGCCGGGTGGCGTCAAGACCTCCGATGCCCGGCATCATCATATCCATCAGGATGAGGTCGGGCTGTTCGCGGCGCGCCAGCTCGATTGCTTCTTGACCGTTTTCGGCTTCGACGACGCGATAACCCTTCTTTGTCAGCCAGAGCTTCGTCATCAGCCGAGTGTCGTCAAAATCCTCGACCAGCAGAATAGTCTTCTGCACAGGTACACGATCGATCGCAGCTTGGGCCAGCATGGTTTTTACTTCTCTTGAGGCGGGGCGAGCATTTGGTACCCGCGGCAGGGGTCGAACCTGCGACCTTTCGCTCCGGAGGCGAACGCTCTAATCCACTGAGCTACGCGGGCACTGCCAGAACTAAAACCTTAGCATAGCGAGACGAGAGAGAGCCAGAAGCCAAGTGTGGAAAAACAGTCGCGCGGGCATGTCTCTGCTTGCAAATCCGGCCCGCGGTCGTATATCAACATGCTGAATGTCTGAAGCCCATTCACATGTGACGGAACTTCTGCGCGCTGAGGCGGACGCCATCGCCAAGGCCGCCGACCGTTTGCAAGCAGCGGATATCGACGCCGCCATCGAGTTGTTGAAGAACTGTGCCGGACAAGTGATCGTCCTGGGAGTCGGGAAATCGGGAATCATCGGACAAAAGATTGCTTCGACCATGACCAGCAGCGGCACAGCAGCACTGTTCCTTCACCCCTCGGATGCTCTGCACGGCGGTTTGGGCATCGTGACACCCGACGACGTGGTAATTGTCTTGAGCAACAGTGGCGAGACGACTGAGTTGCTGCAGTTGCTGCCGTACATTAAACGACGGAACGTGCCCCTGATCGCGATTGTGGGAAAGGCGAACTCTTCGATCGCGCAACGTGCAGATGCCGTCATCGACGCTTCAGTCGATCAGGAAGCATGTCCGCTGAATCTGGCTCCGACTGCGAGCACCACTGTGGCGTTGGCGATTGGCGATGCCATTGCGATGACGCTGATGCGCGCGAAGGGCATTACCGAAACAGACTTTGCGTCGAACCATCCGGGCGGACAATTGGGCAAGCGTCTGACTCTACGCGTCGGCGATTTGATGCATGCGGGCGAAGAGAATCCGATGATTGGTATCGACGCTGCGTGGATGGAGATTGTCTCAGCGATCACGCACTTCGGTTTGGGGGCAGTGAACGTCATCGACGCAGAGGGCCGGCTGGCCGGAGTGATCACGGATGGAGATCTGCGCCGCTCACTGCAACGAATCGGCGCGAAGGATTTGGCGTTTGCGAACATCACCTGCGACGACCTGATGACGCGCAATCCGATAGTGACAACGCCCGAAGCGCTCGCGTTCGACGCCCTTCATTTGATGGAAGATCGGCCATCGCAAATCAATGTGCTGCCGGTAGTGGATGGCGGACAGAAGTGCGTCGGGTTGATTCGCTTGCACGACATTGTGCGGAGCGGATTGTGATTTTGGAGCGCGCTGGCGTCTCGCTTGCACTTTTTAGGGCCCGAAGGGTCGGAAGTGAATAGCCACGGCCGTGAGGCCGTGGATCGTTAGTTCCAACAAACCAAAGGCCCGAAGGGCCGTCACGCTTCCTTAGGAGCTACTCCCATGGCTGGAAAACACGTTAGTCTCTTGGTTCATTTCATCTGGAGCACTGCTGGACGGGAACCGTGGATTGGAAATGAGTGGCGCGAGCAATTACATGCCTACGTCGGCGGCGTGATCAGAAACAAAAACGGCAAGTTACTTGCGGCAGGCGGAATGCACGATCACGTTCATCTTTATGCATCGCTCCCATCGACAATCTCACTCGCCGAATTTGTCAACGCCGTAAAGTCCAATTCGTCACGTTGGATACATGAAACCCTTCCGAACCGCAGAGCGTTTGCGTGGCAGGAAGGATATGGAGCATTCAGTGTGAGTAAGTCCCAGGAGCGCATGGTAATTGAGTACATTCATCAGCAAGAACGACATCATTGCAAGCGCACCTTCAAAGATGAATTTGTGGAATTTCTCACCCAGTATCAGGTGACCTACGACGAACGGTACTTGTGGGATTAGTATGTGACGCCCCTTCGGGGCTGGAGAGTGCAATGCCCTTCCAGCCACGACCTTACGGTCGCGGCTACTAATTGACGGCCCTTCGGGCCTTTGCGTTGGAGACAGAATTGTGAAGTGCGAATACAACTATAAGAGTGAACGTAAACCGTGCCAGTTTCTAGTCATTCTGATTCTGATGTTTCTTGCCTTTGGGGATTCGATTGCTGCTGCCCAGGAAACGCGCGGCCGGGCCAATGCGTCTCAGCCAGAAGCCACGCTGTCCGTTAACGAACAATTCCTGAATTCCTTTCTGACTGCGATGTTCGACAATTTGCAGGAGCCGTCGATGCCGCTCACCATCGGTGGTGCTACTTCTTCGGCAGAATGCCCCAGTGAAATTCGTTTGAAGCGGGAAGCCGCCGGCGTGCGCACGTCGGTACATTTCGAACAGGGAAAAATCACCGGCCCATTGGCATTCGCGGGGGCGTATAACTCTACTTTGCTGGGTTGCGTGGCGTTCACCGGCTGGGCCGATTCTGAGCTAACTATGGAATTCAGTCGCGAACGGCACGCAGTGCTGGCGCGCTTTCACCTGCGCGACATTCACCTAAACAATACGCCGGCCATGCTGAACGGGCCACTGTTGAAAATGGTCCAAAACGCCATCGACAATCGTTACAATCCGATCGAACTTTTCACGCTGGAGCAGTTATCGACGCGCGCGCCTATCAAACCGGCCGGCGGCGCGTTACGTATTGAAGCGACCGACGTGCGTCCCGAAATTACGCCAACCCAACTGACGCTGCACATAACTTATCGGTTTGTGCGGGGATAGCGTAACCAGGGCGCGCGCCGCCGCGTCTACTACCTGTTAAGCACTTTTGATAGAATCCGCGCCCTGAAACACGCCATCCTGATTTCGTTGGAGGTTCCCATGCGAAAAGTCCATCTTCTGTTCGCGGCGATGCTGCTCGTCGCCGTGACATCCGTCCAGTTTGCGCAAACGTCCGATGCGCCGAAGTACCAGTTGCCGCCCAGGGACATAGTCGATGCATTTGACGCCCCGCCGCTTCCGGCTGCGATCCTGAGTCCTTCGAAACAGGTGATGGCGCTGACATACCGGCGCGCGTATCCGACTATTGCGGAACTATCGCAACCGATTCTGCGTCTAGCCGGCGCGCGCGTGAATCCGACCACAAACGGGCCGCAGCGCACCGCACTCATCTTCGCGATTACGCTGAAGAAGATTGCAGACGGCAGCGAAATCAAGGTGACAGTGCCGCCGCAAGCAAACCTTTCGAACATTCACTTTTCACCTGACGGAAATCACATCTCGTTTCTCAACACCAAACCGACCGGCATTGAGTTATGGATTGCCGACGTGGCCACGGGTAAAGCAAAGCTCGTCAGCGGCGCCGATCGTTTGAACGCGACGACGGGTGATCCGTGTGACTGGCTGCGCGACAACAAGACGCTGATTTGCACTATGGTGGTGGCGACGCGTGGGCCTGCGCCGGCCGAGCCGACCGTGCCGACCGGTCCGAACATCCAGGAGAACATCGGCAAGGCCGCACCCGCGCCGACTTTCGAAGACATGTTGAAGACGGCGCACGATGACGCTCTGTTCGAGTACTACTTCACCAGCCAAATTGCGGCGATTGACGCGACCACCGGTCGCAAAACGATGATCGGTAAGCCCGCGATTTTCGACAGCGTCTCTCCCTCACCAAGCGGCGATTATCTTCTGGTGGCCAGAATCAAACGGCCGTTCTCGCATTTGATTCCTATGGAGGGCTTTCCGAACGATGTTGAAGTTTGGACGCGCACCGGGCAACTCGCGAAAATGATCGCCGACGTGCCGACGCGCGAAGGTGTGCCCCTAACCGGCGTGCAGACGGCGCCGCGCGGAATTCACTGGCGACAGGATCAGCCCGCGACTGTCGTTTGGGCGGAAGCGCTCGATGGCGGTGATCCAAAGAACAAAGTTCCTTTCCGCGACAGAGTGATGTCGCTGTCGGCGCCGTTCACCGGCGAGTCAGCTGAATTCGCAAAAACGGAATGGCGTTACGCGAACGTTTCGTTCACGGAAAAAGGCGTGGCGCTGTTGACTGAAACCGATCGTCCTTCGCGTCATGTTCGCACCTGGGTGATCGCTTCAGAGCCGCGCCAACTTTGGGACCGGAAGCAGGATGCGGCTTACGACAATCCCGGTACGCCGGTCATCCGTCGTGATAGTGGCGCGGGCGGATTTGGCGGTGGCTTTGGCGGAGGCGCCGGCGGCGGCGCCATCATGCAAAACGGCGACTACATCTTTCTAACCGGGCAGGGCTCTTCGCCGGACGGTGATCGTCCATTCATCGATCGGCTGAACCTGAAGACATTCGAAAGTACGCGCCTCTTCCGCAGTGACGCGAAGTCTTACGAGACTGTGATCGCGCCGCTCGATGACGAAGGCAAGACGATCCTGACGCGTTACGAGACGCCCAACGATCCGCCGAACTATTACGTGCGTGATCTGACGAGCGATGCGCGTCGCGCTGTGACTGATTTCAAGGATCCACAGCCCCAGCTTCGCGGAGTTACTCATCAGTTCGTCACGTACCAGCGAAAGGATGGCGTGAAGCTCTCGGCGACACTTTACCTGCCGCCCGGTTATCAGAAGGGAACTCGTCTGCCCGTGATTATGTGGGCTTATCCGCGCGAATTCGGTGATGCCGACTCGGCCAGCCAAATTACCGGTTCGCCGAATCGCTTCACGACGGTCAGCGGCTACTCGCACCTGTTCTTGCTCTTGTCCGGTTATGCGGTCTTCGACAATCCGACCATGCCAATCATCGGCGCCGGCGAAACTGCGAACGATACTTATGTCGAGCAGCTGGTCGCCAGCGCGCAGGCCGCCATCGACAAAGTGGTGGACATGGGCGTCGGCGATCGCGACCGCATCGGCGTCGGGGGGCACAGCTACGGCGCGTTCATGACGGCGAACCTGCTGGCGCACTCGCGTCTGTTCCGCGCGGGCTTTGCCGAGAGCGGCGCTTACAATCGTTCGCTCACCCCGTTTGGTTTTCAGAACGAGCGCCGCACGTTCTGGGAAGCGCCTGATCTCTACGCGAAGATGTCGCCGTTCTGGTATGCGAAGGACGTGAAGGATCCCATCCTGCTGATGCACGGCGAAGCTGATGACAACTCGGGAACTTTCCCGATTCAATCGGAACGCTTCTACATGGCTTTGAAAGGTCATGGCGCGACGGTGCGCTACATCACGCTGCCGTTCGAAGCGCATGGCTATGCCGGCCGCGAGACGCTGCTGGATGTGCTGGCAGAGCGCATCAATTGGTTTGATAAGTACGTGAAGAACGCGGGGCCGCGAGATAAGAAGGACATTGCCGAATCGCAATAGCGAACTCGCCACCACGTTTGAAGGTCTGGAAAGCTTCGCCGCGATAAGCAAAGCGTTCCGCCGCGATCAGCAAAAGTCGTGGAGACTCTTCTGGAGAGCCGCGGTCATACACCCAGTGATTTGCAACGCCATAGAAGGTACGAAGGCGGAGCGCCCGCTGTTCACTTACTGATCGGAAGGCGCTAAGAAATCACTTCTTGACCGGAGCTATCGAAAACGACCCGCCACCATAGGGCAGCTGGCCGATTTCCACGACCGTGGCACCGTCGGCTGAGATTTTTTTCAAAGCAACGGGGGCGCCTACGAAAGCAATGCCGTCACTGAAGACGATCCATTTTCCGTCCGGCGTCCATCGTGGATTGTCCGCAGCCGCGAAAGACAAAATGTCTGGAGAGGCTGCGCGTTCGCGTGCGGTCAGTTGCCGGAATCCCTCCGCGTCCGGAGAAATGACGAATAACGCGCCGCATTGAGTAAACGCGATCTTGTCCCCATGTGGTGACCACGCCGGCATCCGGGTATCAATCAGATCGTCTTCGCTCTTGCACGGTGCAAAGTCCCTGGCGAAAGTTAGCTGCCGGCTCTTACCCAGCAAATCGGTGATGTAGAGCAGGTTGCCCGAACCGGCAGAAGCTCTTCGGCTATAGACAATTCTATCGCCGGCGGGTGACCACCAATGCCAACCAGCTAGCTGGGTATTGGGCACCGCTTTGTCGCGCCGCCGGGCAATATCAAAAATGTGGAGAGAATGATCGGCGTCACTAACATACGACAGTTTGGTACTGTCAGGTGACCATCGAAGATTTACGCAGTTTTGGTTATTTACCGCAAGCAACTTCCTCGCTTTGTTGCCGCCCGGCCCGGCCAGGTAAATTCCACGGTTGGGAATGCGGCAATTATCGTAAGCCATGAGCCGCCCATCCGGCGACAGTTCGCCGCCAGCTCGAGTGAACGTTATGTCGCGCATGTCTGAGAGACCGGTTTGCGTAATTATGGCGCTGCCACTCCTGGACAGGCCAATCTCCGGGTATCCATAAAACACTATCCGTAAATCCATAACCGAACTCTGGGCAACGTCGACTCGCGTGCAAGCGAAATCTTGAGTCATCACTGGCATGGTTTGTCGCATCGGCACAACCCAAAAAAAGATTGTGACGCCGAGGGTGGCGCCTCCGAACATCTTGCGAAGAGGTTTAGTTCTCACAAGAGAACTCTTCGGATTCGGCCGGCATGATTAGACCGGCGTCCGAGTTTGTGGCGTGACCGTGAGTCGCGTGCGCATGCGTTGCCGCCAGAGGCTCTTGGTCGGTTCGAGTTCCTCAAGCTGCGCCATTACATCGGTTAACGTCTCGCCGCCGAACTGACGCATCTTCAGGTAAAGCAGCGCCGGCACGATCGCGAGCAGCGGGAGCACGAAAATGTTGACCAGTTGAGCGAGCTGACTTGTGACTCTGATACGCCAACTGTGCGCATGCTGACCGGTTGTATTAAGACCAAGTAAAGCTCCGATAATGCCTCCGACGATGGCCGGAACCAGAAACTGAATCAGCATCGCCAGGATGATCGTGCGCCACGAACGCGAGCCTAACGCGCGCGCGCGTTTCAAAGCTGCCTTGCCTTCAAGTCCTTCCATCAACACCACCGGACCCCACAGGAGATAACGCACCTGCACGACAATCATGGGAACTATCAGGAGCACAAAGCCGATCGCCATGCGGCCGATCACGTTGAGCCCTGTCTTGAGGAACGGCTTCCAGCGGCGGCGCATCACCTTGAGAGCGGCATGTAGTTCGACAGGCTTCATCGGTGCGACCGCCAATTGCGTGACAATGATTGCCGTAACGCCGGCAATGATCGATCCGGAAACGAAGCCTGAGACCATTTGCAATAGCGCGAGAGGAATACCGAGTCCGAGTTTCCAGCCGAGACCCAATCGAGGTTCAGCGAATCGATAGCCGATGGCCAGGCCGGTGACGATGATGACCGGAATGTGCGCGAGGAGCGACAGCTTTATGAATTTAGGAAAGTACTCGCTGTATAGCGCGAACGCGCGCCGGTACAAGACGCCCAATCCATCCAGATTGGCGCGCATGGCGTGCGAAAACGCGATGGCGGTTTGCGGCCGCTTGTCGACATCTTTTTCCAGCGCCGACATCAACACGCGCGCCACGCGCTTCGGCACTTTCTTGTTAACCAGACGCACCGGCCCGGGCTGAGCGTCAGTATGCGAGCGAATCACCGTGGCCGTGTCGCCGGTGAAGGGTGGCGCGCCGGCGAGCATCTGATACGCGATCACGCCGAGGCTGTAGACGTCTGAACGCGCGTCGAGTCTTTCGCCGCGGCATTGCTCGGGCGACATGTAGAGCGGAGTTCCCAGGATGGATCCTACTCGCGTCAGGCCTGCTGCGGCGGTGCCCGGGACCGCGGTGCCTCGCATTGCGCCGGCGGTGTGTCGCGGCGAATCGAACATGCGCGTGTGCTCCTGCGCGTTCGGCAATATCATGGTCGCGCTCTCATCGGATTCCGCGGGAGCGGCTGGGTTAATCATGGTGTCGGCTTCGAGCGCCGCAATCGTTGGCGGAATTGACTCTGCAGCAGGCGCGGAGCCTGCAGCCAGAGCATTCGTAGGCGACGCGCCCTCGGCGATTTTCGCGATGCCGAAGTCCAGCACTTTTACGCGATAACCGCCCAGGCCGTTGGGCTCGAGCCAGATGTTGTCAGGTTTCAAGTCGCGATGAAGGATGCCTTGCTGATGCGCTTCGTGAACGGCGCCACATACCTGCTCGAGAATGTCGACGACCCAGTAAAGCGGCAGACGGTTCTCTTCGGCGAGCACGTCACTCAAAGTGCAGCCGTCGAGGTACTCCATCACGAGATAGGCCACGCGATCATTGCCTTCGCCTGAAAATCCAAAGTCGGTGACATCAACCACGTTCGGATGGCGCAGGCGCCCGGCAGCGCGCGCTTCGCGCTTGAAGCGTTCGACGAACTCCTGGTTGCGCATGAACTGCGGCGCGATTAGTTTCAAGGCGACATAACGATCTGTTCCCAAGTGCGTGGCCAGGTACACCGCGCCCATACCACCGCGCCCGAGTAGCCGCTCGAGGCGATACTTTCCGTCAAGAACCTCACCGACGTAACGTTCCAGGCTTGTCATGATGTCAGAACCGCCTGCGGTAGCGGGCGGTTAAACTCTCGGCCATCGATCTTCTTCGACATTGCTAATCAACCAACCGCTATCGCAGGCGGTTCTGCCTCACTGCCGGTAACTTTCCTGCCGTTTGCGCTTCTTCAGCTGCGCATCCGACCAGAAAGCCTTCAACAATTCTACACGTGGTTCTGAACCGTCGGGTCTGGCAACGACAGTCACGACATCGTAGCGATAAGATGCCTTTACCAAACCTAACATGCGGCGGTACGCCAAAGCGGCGCGGGAAATCTGCCGCCGTTTTCGTAAGTCCACGTTGATCTCAGGCGGCGCAAAATCGTCAGAAGCGCGCGTTTTCACTTCAATGAAACAGAGCGTTGGGCCGTCGTAAGCAATAACATCTATCTCCGCGTTCACGATCAGGTCACGCAGATTCCGTCCGATTGGCAGCGAAAAATTTGCCGCGACAATCCGGTAGCCGATTTGCTGCAGGCGGTCGATTGCCAACGCTTCACCGCGACGGCCCAGGTCGAAGTGAGCCGGCGCCGCAATCGATTCGTTATCTTTCCGCGTCGATTTACGAAATGCGAATCGCATAGTGGGAGGATGTTGAGCTACTCCTTCGGCTTTTTCACCAATTTGGGTTCTTTCTTTTCTTTTGCTGGTGAAGTCTGTGCGGCGCCGGATGCCGCCGCCGCATGTTTGTGCAACTTCGGTTTAGGACGGCGCTTGCCGAAAGTGCCGCGATGAATCTTTCCGCGTCGTGATTTCTGGTCGCCTTTACCCATTCTCGATGCTCCTCAGATTTCTGATTTGCACCCTCCCTGACGGTCGGGTTTCTTATTACTTCTTCATCAAGTCCAACACTGCTGCGGTCATTCCTTTGACGCCGGTTCTGAGCGTCGGTTCGGGCAAGGGCGCGAACAAGCTCGAATGCAGCGACGGCAAAGGCTTGCCGGACTGCTTGCTGGCTGCGACCCTGGCCGGCTCAATCGCGCCGAGCCACACCATGACGCTGGGAATTGTGTTGTCCAAACTGTAACGTCCGAAATCTTCGCTCGCCATGATCGGCGGCAACTTCACCACATTGTCCGCGCCCAGGGCCTTCTGCCAAGCGGCGGCCACGCGTTCGGTCAACGGCGGATCATTGTAGAGCGCGGGTGTGTATTCCGTGTCGCTCGCTTTCACAGTCGGCGCGCGATCTTCGGGAATGCCGGCCGCGGCGGCAATATTTTTGGTGATGCGCGCAATTGAAGCGAGGATGTGTTGCCGCACCTCTTCTTTGTAGGACCGCACCGTCAGCAGCAGCTTCACTTCATCAGGGATGATGTTCGACTTCGCTCCGCCGTGAATCGATCCGACAGTCACCACGGCCGGATCAAGCGGGGAGATTTCGCGACTGACGATTGTCTGCAGCGCGAGGATTACTTCTGCGGCAACCACGATCGGATCTTTAGTGGCTTCCGGCTTCGAGCCGTGCCCGCCCAAACCACGAATGGTGATTTCGACCGAAGTCGAATTCGCCATGGAAAAGCCGGGCGTATAGCTGATCTTGCCGGCTTCCAAATCCGCGCTGTCATGCAGGGCCAGAATGTAGTCGGGTTTGGGAATCTTAGAATACAAGCCATCAGCCAGCATCGCTTTCGCGCCGTCAACAGTTTCTTCCGCCGGCTGGCCGATCAGAACGAGTGTCCCGTGCCATTGATCTTTCAACTTCGAAAGCATAGTCGCGGTGCCGATCAAGTTAGTGATATGAATATCGTGTCCGCACGCGTGCATCACGCCGACTTCCTGACCCGCATCGTTCTTAGTCTTGATCGTGCTGGCGTACGGCAATCCGGTTTTCTCTTCGACCGGCAGCGCGTCCATGTCGCTGCGCACGAGAACGGTCGGCCCGGCGCCGTTCTTCATCACCGCAATCACGCCGTGGCCTTTCCAGTCCGGCCTGTCGTACTTGCCGACATTCTCGGTAACTTCGAAACCCAGCGCGCGCAGCTGCTGCGCCAGGAACGCTGAAGTTTTTACTTCGTAGTGTGACAGCTCGGGCGCCGCGTGAAGCGCTTTGTAGGTGTTCAGAAGTTGTGGCAGCTCTCGATCAACCATCGCATCGAGCGATTGTTGCGCAGCCACCGGCGCCATGGGCAGCAGCCCAAGCACCAGACTGACGATACCGAGTTTTTTCATGGGCATTCCAAATTGAGCCAGCAAGATACTCTCGTTACGTCGATTTCGACAAGTAATGCCTGACTTTGTCGCTACGAAGTCTTCGCGGATCCTTGCAACCTATGAGGGAAGCCTTGACTACTCCCCTCTGGAGGTATATTTAGGCGTTGATTTCCATCCTATTCGGCCAAAGAGGTGCATCATGGACGAACTCTTTCCAGAATTGTACGAGGGCGAACAATCATCACCCGAATTGAGTCGACGTGTTTTCGTCAAGGGCCTTGGCTTAGTCTCTGTTGGACTGATTCTGTCGACATTAGGCGGTTGCTCGGACAAGCTCGAAGATGCAATTGCCAATCGGCCCATGCGGAGATGGCTGCGCACCGGTTCGCCGGAAGTCGACGCCGATCTCGCAACGTATGCGCAGGGCGTCACGGCGATGAAGGGTTTAAGCGATGCAACCAGCTGGGCCAATCAATCCACGATTCATGGCACTGCAGGTGTCGGCTTCAACTTCTGCAAGCACAATTCCGATCATTTTTTCGATTGGCACCGCGTGTACTTGGTGAATTTTGAGAGGATCATTCAGAAAGTGACCGGAAATGCAAAGTGGGGCCTGCCGTACTGGAATTGGAACCAAACTCCTGATATTCATCAGGCTTTTCTAGACCCAACCAGCGTGCAATACGGCGCTCTCTACCTGGACAGAACCCGCACCTCGATGACCGGCCAACCTACGGGAGCCGTAACGACGCCGGTACTGGATCCGATTTTTGCTGACACCAATTTCTTCACATTTTCGCAGCAGCTTGAGGGCACGCCCCATAACACGGTCCATAACTATATCGGCCAGGGCAAAACCTTTGGTGGTTTCGGATCGCCTACAGATCCGATCTTCTGGGCACATCACTGCATGGTCGATTACTGCTGGACCAAATGGAACAACGAACTCGGTAACGACAACACGAACGATCCCACGTGGAGTAATTTCAACGAAGACGGTCTCGTCGACGCGAATGGAGGTTCGATGACCATCGCGGCCGGGCTTACGCCGCTGTTCCCGCTGCTCAGTTATCAATATGAAAGCAGCGCGATTGGCAGCTCGCCGGCAAGCGCTGTTGCCAACACGAAGAGCGCATATCTGCAGCTGAAACAGCGGATTGAGCGCGGGGCGAACATCAGGTTCGATATCAAACGCCGTGTCCTGATCGCGGAGCGCGCCAGCGTGATGATTGCGAAACCGGTTTCGAAAGAAACGAAAGTTGCAGCGGCTGATGTCGCGGCAATCGTCAACAGCAATGCAGCTCAGGAAAAAATATTTGTCAGTGTGGAGTTTGCGCAACTCCCGGCCACCAGCGACTTTTCTGTGCGCGTTTTTATCAATCTCCCACGGGCAGACGTCAACACGCCGCAGACTGACCCTCATTACGCCGGCAGCTTTTCGTTCTTTGGGACGACACCGGCGAATCCGACGAGCACGATGGAACATTCGGCACACCAACCGAAGTTTCTGGTCAACATTACGGAAACGCTGCAACGGCTGAGAAGGAATCAGGAGTTGACAGAGAGCCAACCAATTTCTGTTCAGTTGGTTGCCGTGCCCTTCGGTGGCAAGTTTGAGCGCGAAGACACCGAATTGGTGCTGAACAAGATTGAGATTATTATTACCCCGGTGATAGTAAAGGGCCAGCAATAGGAATTTCAACATGCTGGAAAGATTACGAGCCGGCGCAGACTGGGCGCTCTGTTGCATTGTTGCTCTGTCGGCCTGCTGTAACCACAGAGTGCTTGAATCGCCAAAAGCCTCTGCAAACGACCGTCCTGCCGAATCCCGTCTCGTGCGTTACCTCGATGCCAAGAATCCGACGCTCGTTTACGCGATTGAAGCCGGCGACAGCGCGGCGAGCGCAAAGTTCGTGGAAGTGGAAATAGTCAACGTCCAGAACCCCAAGCAATACACGACGACTTTCCGAGTTGATTACCAATCCCAAGCCGGCGAAAAGATTTTCTTAGGGACGTTTAGTCTTTATCCTGCGGATAATCCCGGCAGATTCATTGTGCCGACGAGCGGTAAGTTAAAGAACGAAGGCGCCGTCCTTGTCACGCTGGTTCTACCTGACGACTTCAAGAGCGGCGATGTCTTGAAGATCGGCGTCGGAAAAGTCAAGTTTGTTGCCGAGCGAGACCGTTAAGATCAAACCGCCGGATAATCGGGCGCCAAACCAGCCTTCCCAAGACGCGGCGCCGCGAGTAAAAGCCCGATAATCGTTTTTGCATCTTCGATCTCGCCGTCGGTAATCATTTGCAACGCGCGATCGAATGGCACCCGCACTATCTCGATCGCCTCATCTTCTTCCAGACGCTGCTGCGTCTCGCTCAGATCAGTTGCCAGGTAAAGCCACATTTTCTCGGTTAAGAATCCGGGCGAGATGAAGAACTCACTCAGCTTCTCCATGCGGGCTGCGACTAGTCCCAATTCTTCTTCCAGCTCGCGCGCGGCGCCGAGGTCGGGCCGCTCCTGATCGTTGAGGGTGCCGGCGGGAAGTTCGAGCAGATATTTCACGGCCGGATGACGATATTGCTTTACTAAGGCGATGGTGTCGTCAGCAAAGACGGGAAGAATTACCGCGCTGCCCGGATGACGCACGATCTCACGAATGTAAGTTTGGTTACCTTCGCGGACCGTATCGACAGTGACGTCAAAAACGCGACCTGAAAAAATTTTCTTTGAGTCGATGAATTCCGGTGTTTCGGACATTTGCGGTTGGGCCTCAGTTTAGTTGCTCAACTGGTGAACGGCAACGTGAGTTTTTGCACAGCGCCGATCAGGTACAAGGATCCCGTCACGAGGATTAGGCCAGGACGTCCAGCTAATTCGCGAGCAATGCGTAGAGCGTCTGCAACCGATTCGGCCCGGTAGAGTTTGGTTTGATCAAAGTCTGGAGGCACGGCCGCCGTCAGCTCTGCAACGGTAGCCGCGCGCGGATTATCAAGTGGCGTTAAGACAATTGCGTTGGCGACAGGGAAGAGAAGGGCGGCGATCTTAGTGAGGGCCTTGTCGCGCATGGCGCCAAAGATCATCGTGGTTGGTCGTTCGACAAATTCATCGAGGTATTCACCCAGTGCTCGCGCTGCGGCAACGTTGTGTGCGCCATCAAAAAGAATTGGCGGGTTGTCTTCCCATAATTCGAGACGACCAGCATGCCGCGCTGTCTCAACTCCGCTCACAATGGCCGCGGACGAAATCTTGAATCCTTGGTCGCGCAACGCTTCTGCCAGCGCGATAGCTGTAGCCGCATTGGTAATCTGATGACGCCCGCGCAGACCAACAGAAACATTCTCGTATTGGGCAGTCGGAGTTTCAAACGTTACGCACATGCGACCATCCGGAAGAGCGGTACAGAACCGCGAACAATATTGAGCGGGTCCAGCGGGCAAGCTGGAGTCTGGTTCAACCTCGGCAATTAACGCTGGCTTTGTAGCTACTTCAACGCACCGCTGTAGAATCACATCCATCGCCTCTTGCTTTTGCGGCGCGACAATCGCGGTGACACCTGGGCGAATAATCGCCGCTTTTTCCGCGGCAATCTGCGCGAGCGTATGACCCAGATACTCTTCGTGATCCATGCTCACCGGCGTGATCGCGACCACGCGCGCGCCGGCCGCAGTCGTCGAATCCAGCCGGCCGCCAAGTCCAGTTTCCAGAATGGCCAACTCAACTTTCGATTCGCGAAAGGCAAGCAGCGCAATTGCCGTCACCTGCTCAAAAAATGTGGGCAGAGTTTGTAGTTCACTCTGGCTGACAAGGTCTTCCGCCGCTTGTTTCACCCGTTCGGTGAGCTGCGCGAATTCCCCTTCGGCGATTTCTCGCCCATCGATGCGAATGCGTTCAGTGATTGAAATCAGATGCGGCGAGGTAAAGAGTCCCGCACGAATTCCCGCCTCACGACAGATTGATTCGAGCATGACTGCCGTGGAGCCCTTGCCATTCGTGCCGGCGATTTGCACCGAAGAAAACGATTTGTGGGGATCGCCAAGCGCACTCAGCAACCGCTCTGTATTCCTCAGACCAAGTTTTATTGTGAGGGTCTCGTGACCGAGAGAGAGGAGATATTTGTAAGCTTCGTCAAAAAGCATCGTCAGTAGATTACGCAAAGATTGTGTCAGAAGCCCGCGCGTAAGCAAGGGCGCCGCTAGTCGATTTGCGCCCTCCCTAACGGTCGGGCTTCTGACACGCTCTGCGAAATCTGCGGATTAGTTCGTCTGAGTTGAAACTTGGAACTTGAAACTGGGAGCTTGAGACTTTTCTTTGAGATCCGGATTCATCATGAAGTCGAGCGACTTGATGATGTAGTTGCGCATTTCGCGGCGATCGACAATCGCGTCAACCATCCCGTGGTCGAGCAGAAACTCTGATCGCTGAAAATCCTTTGGCAGCTTCTGACGAATCGTTTGCTCGATTACTCGCGGACCCGCGAAGCCAATCAGAGCTTTCGGTTCTGCGAGAATCAAATCGCCGAGCATCGCGAAGCTCGCAGTGACGCCGCCGGTCGTGGGATCGGTCAGCACAGAGATGAAGGGGAGATGACGCTCTTCGAGAGCGGCAAGCGCCGCCGAAATTTTCGCCATCTGCATTAGTGAGAGCGCGCCTTCCTGCATGCGCGCGCCACCCGAAGCCGCAAAAATAATCACCGCGCCACGTTCGTTGATAGCGCGCTCGATCACGCGGGTAATTTTTTCGCCCACAGCCGAACCCATCGAGCCGCCGATGAAATTCATGTCCATCGCCGACGCCAAAACTCGATGCCCGCCGATCTTTCCGCGCGCGTTGATGACGGCTTCCGGCAACCCGGTGGCGTGTCGTGCTTGCGCCAGACGTTTGGTGTAAGGCTTGCTATCGACGAACTCCAAAGGGTCGGTGGAGATCACTTCCGCATCCAGCTCTTCGCAATAACGATCGTCGAAGACTTGCTCCAGCCGCTCGTACGCCCCGATGCGAAAGTGATAGTTGCAGTGATGACAGACCTGTTGGTTCTCTTCCAGCTCGCGTTTGTAGAGATGCTCGCCGCACTCTTCACAGCGCACAAACACGTTCTCAGTGCGAACCACGCGCTCCGATTCGCGTACCGGCTCGATCTTTCCTTTTTTCTTACGAAACCAGGGCATAAAGACAGAAGTCAGAAATCAGACGTCAGCATTAAGAAGTTTATTTCGAGGGCAAAAGGGTAGCACAAACGAGTGGTGGTTAGAACTCAATTCCTCTCTGGGCGCGAATGCCCGCCTGAAACGGATGTTTGATCTCGGTCATCTCCGTGACGAGGTCAGCCGCGTCTATCAATTCCTTCGGCGCGTCACGGCCCGTGACGACGACGTGCAGCGCAGGTTGCGTCTCGCGCGCCGCACGAATCTCTGAAATCACTTCATCGACAGGCAACATGTCATAGCTCAGCACGTACACCAACTCATCGAACACCAGCAGGTCGTAATCGCCGCTCTTTAGTTTCTCAACGCAAAGGTTCCAGGTGGCGCGCGCGGTTTGGCGATCCTGTTCCGGATTTTTCGTGTCCCAGGTGAAGCCATCGCCCATCGTGTGAATTTCGATTCCCAGCTTCTCAGCCGATACGTGTTCGCCATAGCGATCGTTGCGTGACTTCATGAATTGGATCATGCAACAGTGCAGGCCCTGTCCAGCGGCGCGCATCATCAAGCCGAGGGCGCACGTGGTCTTACCCTTGCCGTGGCCGGTATTGACGATGAGCAGGCCGCGCGTCTTCTCCTGGTATTCAGCGCGACGCCACTTATAGCGCTTTTCTTTTGGCTGCATAAAAGGTAGGCAGTAGGCAGAACGCAGAAGGCAGAAAGAAAAGGTTTGCTGCCTTTTGCTTACTGCTTACTGCCTTCGGTTGGTTTTCCATTCGCTCGTCTCACCGCATCCTGCAACAAAGGCACGACCTGATTCTCAATCTCGTCCCAGGTGCCTTTCAAAGTGCAGCCGGCCGCGTTGCGATGGCCGCCGCCGCCGAACTGCTCGGCAACTTTCGCGACGTTGACTTCGCCTTTGGAACGGAGACTGGTGCGATACACGCCGGGCGAACATTCTTTGAACAGAGCGACGGCGTAAACATCGCCGACGGTCAGCGGCAGGTTCACGAATCCGTCGGTGTCCTCTTCGCAGGCTTGGGTGCGTTCCTGCATCGCCAGTGTCTGGCGCATCCACGCGATGCGGCCGCTCTCGTCGCGCTGAGCCGTGGACAACACCTGGCCGAGCAACTCAATTTTCGGCCACTGGTAATTGCCGTAAATCGCTTCTGCCGTCTTGGCAGGCCGCACGCCGGTGCGCACCAGCTCAGAAGCTATCTTGAAAGTTCGTTCGCTCGTGTTCGAGTAGTGAAACGATCCGGTGTCGGTAAGCAGAGCCGTGTAGACGCATTCGGCGATTTCAACGGTTGGCCGGACGCCGGTAGCTTTGCACAAGTTGTAAATCATCTCGCCGACGGCTGACGCGGTGGAATCGATCCAGTTGATGGTGCCGAAGAGAACGGTGCTGGTGTGGTGGTCGATATTGACGACGAACTGCTTTTCCAGATCGATCAGCCCCGGCCGATCGATGTCTGAACATTCGATGACAAAGACTCCGTCGTATTCGCGGTCGACTGCGGGCGTGACGCGAATTAAATCAGCGCCGGGAAGTTTCTGATAAGCGTGCGGAGCCCCGTCGCGCATGATGACCTCAACGTCTTTGTCGAGCGCGCGCAGCAGCCAATAGAGTCCCAGGGAAGATCCGAGACTGTCACCGTCGGGTCGGACGTGGGACGTAATCGCGAACCGTTGTTTGTGTTCGATTAATTCAACTACCTGACTAAGCATGGGGAATTGCGAATTGCGGATTTCGGATTGCGGATTTGGATTGCGAAATTCGCAATCCGCAATCCGAGATTCGAATTCTCAATGGTCTTCCTTTCCTATCTCTTCCAAGAGCGCGTCCACGCGCTCAGCTTTTTCTTCGACCGTGTCGCGGACGAAATGAAGCACGGGAGTATGCCGCAAGTTCATGGAAAAACCTAGTTGCTTGCGGACATAGGGCGCCGCGTGTTCCAGGGCCTTCAATGCCTTTAGGTGTTCGTCCTCATCGCCCTGCACAGTGACGTAAACGCTGGCATCGCGCAGGTCGTCGGCGACCCGAACTTCAGTCACCGTGACCATCGTGAGACGTGGATCTTCGAGTTCGTATCCCACAATCTGCGCAATCTCTTCGCGCAACGTTTCCGCGATTCGTTCCGTGCGATGCATGGCTTCGCAGTTTCGAGTCTCAAGTTTCGAGTTTCAAGTTCGCATTAACTTGAAACCTGAAACTCGAAACCCGAAACTTCTTTACAGTTCAGTCGCCGCCACCCGCTCGATGATATACGCTTCGATCTGATCGCTGACTTTGATGTCGTTGAAATTCTCCAGACCGATACCGCACTCAAAGCCCTCGCGAACTTCGGCCACGTCGTCCTTAAACCGTCGCAGTGAACCGATGTTGCCTTCCCACGTCACGACGCCGTCCCGAATCAAACGCGCGCGCGCTTTGCGAGTAATGATTCCGTCGATGACCATACAGCCGGCCACCGAACCAATCTTCGGCACGCGGAACACTTCGCGCACGTCGGCTTTGCCGAGAATCTTTTCCTTCTCGATTTTCTCGAGCATGCCGATCATCGCGGCCTTAATTTCTTCTTCGACCTTGTAAATGATCGAGTGCAGCCGAATGTCTACGCTTTCCTGTTTCGAGAGTTCACCGGCGCGCGATTCGGGCCGCACGTTGAAGCCGATAATCACAACTGCGCTGGACGCCGAACCGGCCTGTGTCGCCGAAGCGAGCAGTACGTCTGATTCGGTAATCGCGCCGACGCCCGAGCGGATGACTTTTACCTTCACGCGTTCGGTCGACATTTTTTCCAACGTCGACTTCAAAACTTCGACTGAGCCCTGCACGTCAGCTTTGATAATGACGAGCAGTTCCTTGACCTCAGTTTCCCCCAGCGCTTCGATCCCGCGCTTAGTCGATTTGATCAGCGTGCGCTGGCGTTCGACGTATTGGCGGTGATGCGAAATCTGTTGCGCGCGCGAAACATCGGCGACGACCTGGAAAGCTTCGCCGGCGTCGGGCACGCCCTGCAGGCCGAGCACTTCGACCGGTGTCGCAGGACCGGCTTCGTCGACCGGCTCGCCACGATCATTGAACATTGCGCGGACCTTGCCGAAGATTTGGCCGATGATGAAGGGATCGCCCAGGCGCAGAGTGCCTTGCTGGACGAGCACCGTGGCCACCGAACCGCGTCCGCGATCCAGCTTGGCTTCGAGCACGACGCCTGATGCCAAACGCGTCGTGCTGGCGCGCAGGTTCAGGATGTCGGCCGTCAGCAGAATTGTTTCCAGCAGCGTTTCGAGATTCTTGCGCTGCTTGGCCGAGACTTCGACCATTTCCGTCTCGCCACCCCAGGACACGGCGTTTAGACCTTGTTGAGACAGTTCCTGCCGCACGCGATCGGGATTGGCGTCGGGCTTATCTGTCTTGTTGATTGCTACGACGATTGGCACACCCGCCGCGCGTGAGTGCTCAATCGCTTCGATCGTTTGGGGCATCACGCCGTCGTCAGCCGCGACCACGAGCACAACCACGTCGGTCGCCTTTGCGCCGCGCGCCCGCATCAGCGTGAACGCTTCGTGACCCGGGGTATCGAGAAAGACGACGCGTCGCTTCTCGTTGCCGTTGTCCGGACTCGCGACTTCGACACTGTAGGCGCCGATGTGTTGGGTGATGCCGCCGGCTTCACCGGCCACTACGTTGGTAGCGCGGATTGCATCAAGCAGCGAAGTCTTTCCGTGGTCGACGTGGCCCATCACGGTCACGACTGGTGCGCGCGGTTCTTCAACATCGTCGGCATCGGTCGCGATCAGTTCTTCGAATTCTTCTTCAGCGATCATCTCTTCGAACGGCACGAACGTCACTTCGTATCCAAAACGCTTGCCGAGGTCGGCGGCCACATTGTCGTTCAAAGCCTGGTTAATCGTCGCGAAGACGCCCCGCTGCAGCAGCAGGGTCACGACATCTTTCGGTTTAATGCCGAGCTTCTCGGCGAACTCTTTGACTGTAGATCCTTCCACCAGACGCACCGGCTTGAGCTCGCTCGCGCCACCCTCGACTTGCAGTCGTCCCGCAATGCGTTCCTCGAGAGTGCGCACTTCCTGCGGTGGAATGAAATCCCGATCCATTCTGCCTTTGCCGTCGGCGGTGCGCTTGCCGCCTCGCGCGGGACTGCGCCGCGAACGGCGCCGCCCGGCGTCCGGGGGCGGAATGTAAGTGGTTTGCGGGGTGGCGGTCTCGCCGGGCGTGCCGGCGTATTCGACGCGCCGAACGTTGCGCTCGCGCGCAGGCGTCGCCGTAGGCGGCGGCGCTGGCGCGCGTTCACCGTGGCGGATGCCCTGGCTAAGGGCAGCCGCAGTAGGTCGCATCACGCGCACCTGACGGCCCGATGGCGGCGCGGGCTGTGGTGCGGGCGCAGCTTCAATCGGGGGTTCAGCCACTTCGGTTTCGGCCAATACAGGCGGTGGAGCTTCTGCGGCAACCGGTTCAGGTTGCGGGGCCCTCGCCGCCGGCGCGAGCTTCTTAATGACGCGCGTAACTTGCGGCTTCGCCGGCTCTTCCGGTTCCGCGACGGGAATCGGTTCCGGCTCGGGCTCTTCGGCTTCAACCGGAGCCTCAGCTGCGATCGGTTCTTCGACCGCCGGAGGTTCTTCGATTACCCGCGCCGCTTTTTTGACGATCTTGATCGCGCGTTTGGCTGCCGTCGGTTGTTTAGGAAAATACTTGTCGCGGATCTTCTCGGCGAGCTCTTTCGAGACGGAGTTTGAGGGGACACTGACGTCGACACCTTCGCGCCGCACCTCTTCGATCAGGCGCTTGGTATCGATCTTCAGTTCTTTGGCAAGATCGTAAAGACGAACTTTGGAGGTTGCTACTGACATGCGCTCCTTCTTTGAAAGTGGCTGTCCGCCACCTTCTGAAGCGCACTTCAGACCACGCTTGCTAGTGCAAGCGTGTGGTGGCAAGCAGCCTTGCGCCTTTGCGCAAACTGCGATTAATTGGCCGCATGATTCGACATCGCTTTCAGATTAATCATCTGAGACCTCATTTGAGATCCTGCTGCGTCTCACTCTCGCTCGCGGCTCCTTCGTCAGATGACGAAGCGAGAGAGGGTTCTTCTGTTTCACTGGGTGCCGGCAACTTGGCCGTCACTACCTCTTCGGCTTCTTCGCGCGCCAGCTCGACCTGTTCGTCGCGAATGTTTGCTTCCAGATCTGCAACTGCTGTCGAAGTGATGTCGGGTGATGGGGTGATCACATCGGGTCGCAAATCTCGTCCGGCGTCCTGCAAAATTAATTCGCCGGTGCTCATGGGATCGGCTTCGGACAAGGCCACCGGATCGGCCGAGTCCTCAGCGAGAATGTTTTGTTCCGCCTGGTACGGCACGCCTTGCTGGACAGCCTCATCGTAGCCTTTCGCAATCATCTCTTCGTTTGGCTCGACTTCAGAAGCGGGCGCGTCCTCATCTAATTCAGCGGAAACAGCGTGCTGAGGTTCGCCGCCCTCTGCGCCGGTTTCATCCGATCCCTGCTCGCGCAAGGCCACGACAGCCTGGGCTGCTTCGAGCATCTGCTGCGCCTCGTCGAGACTGACGTCGAGAAACTCAACCAGGTCGTCAACCGAAGTTTGCGCGAGCCCGTCGATATCTGTGATGCCGTGCTCGCTCAAAGCGTCTGCCTGCTGAGCGGTAACTCCTTCGATCAGGGACAGCGGCACGGGTTCGCCCGAAGCAATCATGGCGCCCATCGCCTCGGTAACTTCCTTCTTCAGCTCTTCCTCGCTGCGAATGTCGATGTTCCAACCGACGAGTTTCGTCGCCAACCGCACATTCTGCCCGCGCTTGCCGATGGCCAGGCTGAGCTGATCTTCGTTCACGATCACTTCCATCTGACGATTCTCGATGTCGGTGATGCGAACCTGATTAACTTTGGCCGGGGACAGCGCGTTGGCCGCGAACACGGAAGGCTCTTCCGACCATTCGATGATGTCGATCTTCTCGCCACGGAGTTCGCGAATGATCGCCTGCACGCGCGAGCCTTTCATCCCGACGCAGGCGCCGACGGGATCGACGTCGCGCTCGTTCGAGACGACCGCGATCTTGGCGCGCTCGCCGGGTTCGCGAACGCAGGACTTGATGACGACCGTGCCGTCGTAGATTTCGGGCACTTCCATTTCGAACAGGCGCTCGAGTAATTCAGGAGAAGTGCGCGAGACTTCGATCTGCGGGCCTTTGGATTCTTTGGAGACGTTGGTGATGACGACGCGGATGCGCTCGCCCTGATTCCACTGCTCGCCGCGCGACTGCTGTGAACGCGGCAGGATGGCTTCGAGATTTCCCAGATCGACAATCATGTTGCCGCGCTCGAAACGCTTGACGAAGCCGTTCACCAGCTCACCGACGCGGTCGATGTACTGGTCGTAAACGTTGGTGCGCACCGCATCGCGCACTTTCTGGAAAAGGATTTGTTTGGCAGTCTGCGCCGCGATGCGACCGAGGTCTTCCATCGGCATCGGCAGCAGCAGCGCATCGCCGACTTCCACATCTTCACCACCGAGTTCGCGCGCTTCTTCGATCGAGAGTTCAGCCGCCGGATTCGTTACTTCTTCAACCACGACTTTCGAGGCCGACAGTTCCAGACCCGTCTCCGGGGTCCAATCGACCTGAATTTCCTCGCCGGCGCGGAACTGTTTCTTGGCTGCCGCGCGCACGGCTTCCTTCACCGCTTCAATTACCAAATCGCGGTCAATGCCTTGTTCCTGGCAAAGGGCTTCGATGTTTTGCGCAATACTCGTGCTCATGTTCGGTACGCGCGCATCCGGCGCGCTTTCTTTTTCTCTAACCGTTCTGTCCTATCAAGTGCTTATCAGTCGCTTCACGTTCGCGGGCTTTCCTGAATTCCTCTTCCACGTCGACTTCTAAATTCGCCTTCGCGATGTCAGCGATTGGGATGTTCACCCGGCCGCTGTTCTTGTCTTCAAAAACCACTTCGGCATCCGCGAGTCCGACGATTCGTCCGCGAAAGTTCCGCTGATTCCTGATCGGCGAACGCGTCTTGACCTTCGCGAGATGTCCGGCAAACCGTTCGTAATCGGCCGCTTTGTATAAGCCACGTTCGAGTCCCGGACTGGAAACTTCCAGCGTGTACGCTGAGTGGATAAAATCCTCCACATCCAGGACCGTGCTCAGGTGATGACTCACGTCTGAGCAATCTTGGTGGGTCACGCCTCCCGGCTTATCAATGAACACTCGAACTATCGGGTGACCTTCGGGACCGGCTACTTCGGCGTGAACCAGCTCAACTCCGTGGTCGATGGCGGTTTGCTCAGCAAGTTCGTGAACGCGCTCTGCAACCGACCCCTGATCCATGATGCTTGTCAGAACCACCTGCGGTAGCGGGTGGTTTAGCTTCGGATAGGGCGCCGTCACCCTTTCACTCTAACGGCCCGCTACCGCAGGCCGTTCTGACCTCCAAAAGAAAAAGTGGGCGAAAACCCACCGGACAACGCTACCGCAGCCCCGATAAGAAAGACGGATTATACGGAAAGGGGGCAGATGAGGCAAACGTAGAACGGCCGCGGTTCGATTCCCTCTACTTCTGGGAGAGGGTTAGAGTGAGGGCCGCAGGTAGCGAGACAGAATCTCCACTTTTTTCTTCTGCTTTGTAGCTTCGCCCCTCACCCAAGGGCAATGACATACTTGAATAATCAGGATGTGTTGACCGTCGCGAACATGAACGCCGAAGGCGTTCACCACCTCCACCCCAGGGTTGACGCGCGCCAGCGCGGCTACCCTGGGTAATGGAGCCAACACAGCAGGGCAACCCTGAAAGGGTTGCGGAACCCTGCAGGCACACCGGTGTTGAATTGGGATTCACAAAAATTTGGGTTGAAGGTAGCAAACGCCTTTGGCGTTTAATGCAAGAGCCGTTGATTACTCAAGTATGTCATCGCCCTCCCAAGGGCAGAGGGAGTCAGGCGCTCAGTTTAGCCTTCACAGCCTCACTGACCGTTTTTCCGTCGGCATTCTTACCGGCCAGCTTCGCCATTGCAGCTTTCATTACGCCGCCCATGTCTTTCATTGACGATGCGCCAGTTTCTGCGACTGCGGCAGCGACGGCTTGATCGATCTCTTCCTGTGAAGCCGCTTGCGGCAGGTATGCTTCGATAATGGCGATCTCGGCCTGCTCTTTGTCTGCCAGGTCCTGGCGGCTTGCCTTCTGATACTGGTCTACTGAATCGCGCCGCTGCTTCACCTGCGATCGCAGAAGCTTCTGCACATCTTCGTCGGTCAGCTCGCCGCCACCTTCTTTTTCGCGGTTGGTGATAGCGGCTTTCAGCATGCGCAACGTCGAAGTCCGCGCCGCGTCCTGCGCCTTCATCGCGGCGGTCATGTCGGAAATGATTTGCTGTTTCAGGCTCATAATGTTGTCGGAAACTCTAGCGCATCTGACGCGATTTCGTTAAGCGGCCACTCTTATGCTTCGGCGTCGCGCGAACTGCTATAGTGCACAGGATGAGACATGCACGCCTCTCTTTGGACTTCATTTCGGAATCTCTGAGAATGAAGTCCATCAGGCACGGCATGTAGGATCTACGACCTAAGATGTTAGAGATTTTAGATCTGGCTCACTGGCGAGGTTTCCGGCAACACATTCGGTTCGGTCAACTCTGGTCCCAGGTGCGTTCTCAATAATTCTTCAAGTTGCTCCACGTGAGTCGGATACAAGCGCGATAAAAGCCCCAGCATCGTAAACACTGAGCCTCGGCGATTGGCGTTGTAAACTAACAGCTGTTTGAATGAACTAAGGTCGTGAACGTTGGCTATTGCTTTCATTATTTGGGGCAAGGAAACGGGATCAGATTCAATGCCGATTCGGGATAACATCAATCTGGCAATCCGCACGCCCCTCTGAGTATTCCCTTTTCTTATTTCGATCTCAGCCACTCTTCTAAGACTTCGTGCCCGGTATCTTGGATCACGGATATCTCCGGCCCTGCTGAGCGCTTCGTTTGAATCGCCTGATAATGCTAAGACGATCACTTGAGCTTCCTGACCATCGGCGAACTGTGACACTTGTTGAAGTTGGAGAAGACGGTGCGCATCATCGACAAACCCGACTTTGGCATAAGCTAGAGCAATGACCGCGAATGATCTCTTCTGGAGAGTGAAAAGTCGTATCGTCGACGCAGTCTGTTCCGCTTGATCGAGAACCTGGTTAGCTTTTTCCGTGAGTCCGGCCATTGCCATAGCGCCACCGACCAGACATAGCGCCCGCGTTTTTTCGAACGGATCCCGAATGCCCACTAAAAGTGTTTCGATATCGCGAAACATTTCCTCACCTCGCGATTCAGAACCAAACTGGAACGTATTGGCGGCAATTCGTGACAGCATCGATATTCTTGCTATTGGCTTTTCGATCTGCAGGCTATCTCGATATGCATCTTCCAGGAGTTGACGGACAAGTTCGACGTTCTCAGGGCGATGAATTGACTTAACCAAATCGATGATGTGCCAAGCTCGCTTCACAAGGTCGCGGTGGCGTGTAGCATTCGTCACCGCGAGATTGACCAGATTATCGCCTTTTGTTTTCTCGCCGGAATCAAGGTATACGCGCGCAAGATTTGCCAGGGCCTGAATTATGGGCAGAGACGGATGTTCACTGAAGAAAATGCGCATCTTCATAAATGATGCAATCAGCATTTCCTGCGCTTTTGCCATTTCTCCATGCGTCATAAGACTACTGGCGATTCCCCCCAGTAGTCGCGCTGCAACCCAATGCGGTTTGTGCTCGGCCAACTGAAAGGCTTCTGCCGTTCTACCCTGGGCCACCAATAGCTTGGCAACTTCCGTCAGAATCTTTGCCGTAGTCCCGCGGTTCGTAACTGAATAGGCCAGGTCGACGGCTCGCTGTAGTTCGCCAAAAAACACGCAGTCTTTTGCAATTTCCTCTGCTATTTCAGCCCTGATGAACTCCTCATCGACTTGACTGCCGGCCCGAACAGCTCTGTCGAGCGTTGTTATTGCGGCTTCATGATTGTCGGCGATCCAATAGACCCTGCTTATATACGCAAAGGACCTGGCTGCTTCGCGAGCGTATTGAAAAAAAGAAGTAATGCGAATTGCTTCGTCAAGCGTCTCTTCCGCGGCTGCGTGTTGGTTTGTTAGTGCATATGTTCTGGCGAGTTCGGCAAGCACTCTCGTTTTGAATGTGTCTCGCCTTGTTTGGGTCGCGAGAGACTTGATTCTCACGACGAGGGATTCGACAGTCTCCATATCGTCAGGGAACTTGCTGACAGCAATCAGAGAGGCCGCTTTCGCGAGATGCCAGTTGAGAGTAATTGCGCCGTCTTTTTCCGCCGCTTGGGCTAAAGCTTCGACCACTGAAAACAATTCAGCGGCCCGCGCTGCATCTCCCTTTTCAATCGCGACGGATATCAGGTCAGTCAACGCCCAAGCGCGGCTCCAGGGGTCCTGAATTTCGTTAATATTTTGGCGAGCCTCGTCCCACCTATCGTGGTTCGCCAAAGCCATGGATACGATGCCAATCGTTTTTTCACGTTCCGAATGGTCTCCAATCAAAGGTGTCAATTCAAGCGCCAGGTCCACTGCCTGCGAGTCGCGTCTTCTCAGCAGGGCAACTACGAACGCCCTCACGAAAAATGAGTTAAGCAATCGCCGAGTGGCGTTTACGATAACGGTTTGATCGAAGGCGATTGTTAGTCTGCACAAAATCGCGACGGCGATCTCAGCGTACCATCCGGCCATTCTTTTGTTAGCCGCGGTTATCTCATGAAATAGCTGCGCTGCCTCCTTAAGCTGCCCCATTTCGGTGAGCTCAGTTACAATTGCCATTTTCCATAAGAGCGGGACTGGTTCATCAAAATTTGCTGCTAACTTGACCGCTCTATCTATGCTTCCTTGTGCCAGAGCATCTAGCGGCGTTTCCTGCTCTGCGACTTTAGAAGCCAGTTCAACATGCCTGAATAAGAGTGATGCCATTGCAACGACTCGATCTGATTCGATCGCACCGAGAAGCGAAGTCTGGACAGTGCGAAGTGGCAGACCCGGGTCATCGGTAAACTTATTTATCAGCCGTTGTTCAAACTCCTTGTTTTCGGCGAGTTGAAAGAGATCGTCCCACTTCTTCATCTCTTTAAGGTGGGGTGCGTAATATAACAACGCATACTTGCTGTCATTTTCGCGCCAGTTCGCACAATAGGCTACCAACGTGATTCGTGCTTCACGGGCGGCATCTCCCAGCGTTCGTTCAAACTCAGCAGCCAGAAACGGATGAGCGAAAGAGTAAGCGGCGCCGGTGTCTTGTTTTCTAACTCGAAACCAGCGGCTCACGAGCCATGGCAAACTCTCAAGATCCCATCGGTTGAGATCCGTTAGCGCAAGGAGTTCTCGTTCTGTGAGTTCACCGAAAGAGATAGTAAGTATGGAAAATAGCCTTTGTATGCGGGCATCATTCCGAACCGACGGCGATTGAGCCAGCAAAGAAAACTGATGCCTCACATACGCGGCGAACCCCTTTGGGCTTTCTTCGAGTATTTCTCCCGGAGCACGCCCCTGTTCGAATGCCATTAGCAAATCTTCGATCAAAAACCGTAGATAGAGAGGGAACGCGCCGGTCTTCTCCTCGATTTGATCAATGAACTCCTTCTCGTCCGCATGGGTTTTCAATTTCCCGGAACCAGCGTGGGTCAGCCATTCGACGATGTCCTGGCGTTCGACTTTGTCAATGTGGAGCGAAGCGGCATCTTCGCTCCATCCTTGAAGAGTTTCAGCCTCTTCGGCATGCTCAGATCTTGCAGCTGCGATCAGGAACACTCCCGCGGGCAACGGGAATGAAAAGGGCGCGAAAAAAGGGTGGTCTGCTTCATCCAAACCATCGATAACGATAATCAGCTTTTCGCCCGGTGTTGAGCCACGTTCCTGAACCAAGCCGTTAATCACATCACGTAAGGCCCGTTCGTTCTCAGGAATGGAAGCGGCAGCGAGTCCATAGTAAACGTATAACTGACGCAACATGTTCTGCAGTGCGTGGGTTACTGAGAATGTTGATTCGGTGTATTTGTTATTGAAGAAATGGTAGACAAAGTAACCGTCCTTAACCCCTCTACTGATCCAGCCCCCGAGTAAAGTGGTTTTACCGAACCCGGCCTGTGCCGTAACTAACAAGCTCCCGCTGGATTTCGTTTCGACGAAAGAATCCAGCTTTTGGATTTCTGTGCGGCGTCCGACAAACACACGCGCCGACCGTTGCACGATTTCACTTACTCGGTTGGCAGTTTCTGTCCCCGAATACCGCTCATAATCGAGTTGCAGCGACTGTCGAAACAATAGTTTTGACATTCGCTGCACGCTTTCGGTGCTCTCCAAAACATCGGGGAGGAAGGCCAACGCAGGAACGAGCTCGTCCAATCGTCCCGCGAGGTTGTTAAAGGCCATGGATTGATGGCGACCGAGCTCAATAAGTCGGTCCTCTATATTTGAGAGCCGGTTAACGGTCTCCCGGCCGATTTGCCTAAACTGCAATTCGATTTGTTGAAGATCGAGCGCGTTACCATCGATGTTCAGCTCAACGAGTAACTCATGATCCAGTACCTCTCGCACTTTTGGATTCGAATTGACTTCGTTGACAAAGAAGGCACAGAGCAGTTCAAACCAGTCCATTCGCACCATGTGACCCGCGGAGTTTTCGTCCCACCCGTTCCTGATCATATCGATGACTTCGGCCGGGGTTGTGTTCGAGCCAAGCAAGCCAAGTGGTGTTATAGGGCTCGCACTTGAATGCGAATCCAGTTCACGGATGAGTTGTTCTTTTAACCGAGATGTGAAATCTTGGGCGCGTTGCGCAGAGGTTTGTCCGGAAGCTTGTAGAAATAATTCAATTTGTTCTTCCGGGTAAAGTGTGAAAGAGACGTATTCACTTTGCGCCAATCCTCTTAGTTCAAGGCCGATGGCGGAGCGCACTTTGCGAACCCACTGCGAAGTAGTCGGGTTATCCGAATTGGGCACATGTAGCGCCCGCGCAAGAAGTGCCGCATCTCCCGTCCCGCTCACTTGGCTGTCGTAGGCATTTAAGACGACCAACGTTGCCTGCAGGTAAACTTTGCGTATCGCACGATTTAGCTGTTCAAACTCTGGGCTGCAACTTGTGATGCGCTGATGAAGCTTCTGCATCACCTGGCAAAACAGATGGTCCGCGCGGTTTCCCATAACACCGCCAATGGCGGCGCCGAGTAACCACAATACAAACACTTCCATAAGATTTTAGGTGTAAGGTCAGCGGACGGATGGCAGTAAGAAACCACCGTCATGGAACGCGAGAATCCCCGGCAATTTACGCTCGCGACATGGTTGTGTCAACGAGTTATTAAGCCAACTCGCATTTCCCTAAAAGTCGTGCCTCAGCGGCGTCAAAGTCCGATGGCATCGACCCTTGGAATCACGCAAGTCGGCCGTGTTGCCTTTGGCATTGGATCGTTAGTGTAGATAAAGAGGTCGAACGGCGCCTTGCGCGGAAGAGACCTGTGCGGTCGCCGACATTGTAATCTCACCAGCGTTGCTGACTTTAGTCGCGACATTCGTCGTTATGGCGACGTTCGTTGGTGGATGAATTTAGTGAGGCTTGCCATTCCCCGAGGTCAGATGCTTTTTGAGAAATTTCGCGGTGTGCGAGTTCTTCACTTTCATAATTTCTTCCGGCGTGCCGGTCGCGACCACTTGTCCGCCAGCCTCGCCCCCTTCCGGTCCCAAGTCGATGATGTAATCCGCAGTCTTGATCACATCAAGGTTGTGTTCGATCACCAGCAGTGAGCCGCCGGCGTCGATCAGCGCGCGGAACGCGGTAAGCAGTTTGTTGATGTCGTCAAAGTGCAGCCCAGTCGTTGGCTCGTCAAAAATATAAAGCGCTCGCGCGCCGGCACGTTTGGCTAAGTGCGCGGCCAATTTCACCCGTTGCGCTTCGCCGCCCGAAAGGGTGGTCGCCGATTGTCCCAGCCGGAGGTAGCCCAAACCGACATCATCAAGCACGCGCAGCTTGTTCGTGATCTTGGGCACGTCGCGAAAGAAAGTCAGCGCCTCATGGACAGTCAGGTTCAGCACCTCATGAATGTTCTTGCCGCGATAGCGCACGTCGAGGATTTGCTGCTTGAACCGCGTGCCTTTGCATTCTTCGCAGATGAGTTCTACGTCCGCGAGGAACTGCATCTCGACAGTAACGGTGCCGTCGCCCTGACAAACTTCACAGCGACCGCCGGGCACGTTGAATGAAAAGTGCGACGGCTCCAGCCCGCGCGCCTGGGCTTCCCGGGTGGATGCAAACGTCTCGCGGATCGCATCGTAGACTTTGATGTACGTAACCGGGTTCGAACGCGGCGTGCGGCCGATAGGCGACTGGTCTACGAGGATAACTTCATCAATGTGCTGACCACCCTCGAGCTTATGAAAAGCGCCCACGTGACCCTGCCAGTCGCCGCGCTGCTTTTTCAATCCCGCGTAGATGCACTCGTGAACCAGCGTCGATTTGCCTGACCCGCTGACGCCGGTGATGCACACCAGCATGTCGAGCGGAATATCGACGTCAATACTCTTCAAATTGTGCTCGCTCGCGCCGCGCATGTTCAGCCGTTTGATTTGCAGCGGCCGTCGATGCTTTGGCTCTTTGATCTCAACATCGCCGCGCAGATAGCGCGCGGTCAGCGAATTCGAATTTTTGAGTAGCCCCGGAAAATCGCCTTCGTAAATCAGCTTGCCCCCGAGTTCACCAGCGGCTGGGCCGATGTCCAGCAGATGATCGGCAGAACGCATCATCTCTTCGTCGTGCTCAACCACCAGTACAGTGTTCCCGATATCACGCAGGTTGTGCAGCAGGTGAATCAGACGATCGTTATCGCGCGGATGTAGTCCGATCGAGGGTTCGTCGAGTACATATAGGGCTCCCACCAACGACGAGCCCAGGTTCGTCGCCAGTTGTATCCGCTGTGCTTCACCACCCGACAACGTCGAAGCCAGACGATTCAGTGTCAGGTAATCCAGACCGACATCGACGAGGAATTTCAGACGGCGGCGAATTTCAAACAGCACTCGGTCTGAGATCGCGGATTCCTCTTCTTTCAACTTCAACGTATCGAAGAAGGCGGATGCATCTTTAATCGATAGCGCGCAGACCTGCGGCAGCGTCATCCCGCCGACGCGGACATCACGCGCTTCCTGACGCAGACGCCCGCCTTCGCAATCGGGACAGACGGCATAGCCGCGATACTTCGAGAGAAATACGCGCACGTGCAGCTTATATTTTTTGGTTTCGAGCCAATCGAAAAAGCCGCGTACGCCATCAAAGTCGCCTTTGCCGTTGATGACTGCGTTCTTTTGCTGCCGGCTTAACTGAATAAAAGGAACGTTCGTGGGAATGCGTTCCGAGCGGCAGAAGCGGCGGAGCTCTTTCAGCATCCATTCGTACTGCGGTTTGGTCCAGGGCTCGATCGCGCCTTCGGCGAGGGTCAGGCCGGGGTTAGGAATGACCAGATCGAAATCGAGACCAATCGTGTTGCCGAAACCCTGACAAGTCGGACACGCGCCGAACGGATTGTTAAAGCTGAAGAGTCTCGGCTCTGGCGTCGCGTAGACAATTCCGTCGTACTTGCATTCAAAGCGTTCGGAGAAACGGAGACTGGTACGCAGGCCTCCGGCCTGCTCTTGCCCGCCCGAGGCGTGCGTAACGTCGGCGACTTCAATCACGGCCTGTCCGTGACCCTCGCGAAAACAAGTCTCGAGGGAATCGACCAGCCGCTGGCGCACGTCTGCTCGCGCGGTCAGTCGATCAACCAGCACATAGACATTCTCGAAATCATCTCGCAGGTAATCGTCGGGTGACGCCAGATCAATGTGCTTGCCGGCATGAAACAGTCGGGTGAAACCGCGCTGCATCAGGCTCATGACGTGTGCAGTACGCTGACTGGGCGACAGGGTGACGGGGAGACGGGGGGATTTGCCTTTTCTCTGTGTCCCCCCGTCCCCGTTTCGCCCCGTCCGTACCGGGGCGTTGCCGTTCAGCTCAACGAACAAACCCGCGTCTGCCGGAAACAGCACGTAGAATCGCGAGCCCTCCGGCAATTGCGCGAGCGCCTCGTCCGCCGCCGTTTCCGGCGAATCGCGATGAACTTCTCGTCCGCACAACCGGCAGACGGTTACACCAACGCGGGCGAACAGCAGTCGCAGGTAATCGTAAATTTCAGTCTGTGTACCAACGGTTGAGCGGGGATTGCGCGTCGAATTCTTCTGCCTGATTGCGATCGCCGGGGCGATGCCGCGCACTTCGTCCACGTCAGGTTTGTCCATTCGTTCGAGAAACTGCCGCGCATAAGCAG
The DNA here is from genome assembly GCA_035606795.1 of Pyrinomonadaceae bacterium. Lineage (GTDB taxonomy): Bacteria > Acidobacteriota > Blastocatellia > Pyrinomonadales > Pyrinomonadaceae > UBA11740. The sequence goes on along the minus strand of DATNEI010000055.1, from coordinate 24,520 downwards.
AAAGCGACTCGACGTAACGCCGCTGACCCTCGGCATAAACGGTGTCAAAGGCCAGTGAAGATTTGCCGGACCCACTAACGCCGGTGACGACGGTCAACTGGTTGATCGGAATCGAAAACGAGATATTCTTGAGGTTGTTAACGCGGGCGCCGCGGACTTCGATGGCTTCAACAGTCATGGCTTGTAAGACATCGCGAGACGTCACAGTCAGGAATTTGAACGTCTTCGCAAACCAGCTATCTTACAGGGAAAGTCGTCGCAGCGCGAGTCGCGGAAAATGACTATTTTGAAGCACGGTTCGGGCAACAATCGCGGCCGGTTCTTACATCACAGGCAGTTGTAACCATTGCCTGTCGAGATATAATCGTCGCAGTTCCGCTCACCAGAACAGAAGAGAAATTTTTATGATTAACTTTGCCCATCGCCTGAAATCTTTGCTGTTTCTCGTGGCCCTGGTGGCCTTTGCCGGACACTTGGCGCTGGCGCAAGATTCCGCGGCGGCAAAAACTGAACCGACGATCAGCTCCCCGGCGCTTACGCAGACCCAAATCGATGACATCATTCGGCGTTTCACCGCGAAAGAAAGTGCCTTTCGCCGCGCGCTGAATAGCTACGCATTCAAACGCGATGCGCTGATACAGGAGATCGGCATGGGCGGCCAGGTAGTTGGCGAGTATCATCGCGCATCCGACCTGACGTTCGACGATGCAGGCAATCGCTTCGAAAAGATCAATTTCTTTCCGATGCCCACCTTGCAGAGCATTTCTATGACGCCCGAGGATCTGGAAGATCTCGGCGGCGTAAATCCGTTTGCCCTCGAAGCTTCAAGGCTTTCGCTCTACAACTTCAAGTACGCAGGCAAAGAACGCATTGATGAACTTAACCTGTACGTTTTCGATGTGTCGCCCAAGGTGATGCCTGATGCGAAAAAGACGAAGGATCGGTTCTTTGTCGGCCGCATTTGGGTTGACGATCAGGATCTGCAGATCGTCAAAGCTAAAGGAAAGGCCGTCCCGGAGACCAAGACCAACAAGTTCCCGATCGTGGAAACTTATCGTGAGCAGATCGACGGCAAGTTTTGGTTTCCCACTTATGTTTACGCTGACGACGATTTGATATTCGACAACGGAACCGACGTCCGTATTCGGATGCGCGTGAAGTACACCGACTACAAAGTCGGCCGCGGCAAGGTGACGATTACCGAATTAGACGAAGTGAAGCCGGAAAATGATCCTTCGAATTCAAGCAATCGCCCGCGTCCCACCGGGCCCGTCGAATCTGGCGACTTAAACGCCAAGGCGATCGAGTTGCCGCCACCGGTTTATCCGGCCGAGGCGCGCAAGCTTCATGTGTCGGGCCAGGTCAAGGTGCGCGTCATCGTGGCCGAGACCGGAAGAGTCATGTCGGCCGATATCGTTTCCGGACCGAAGCAACTCTGGATGGCGGCGATTGAGGCAGCCCGTCAGGCTCGGTTCAATCCGACGCTGATTGGCGATACCGCGGTGAAGACCACCGGAATACTGACCTATGATTTCAAAGAAGAATGACGAAAAGCGCGTGAGGTTCTACTCGACCTCTACGGCATAGCTAATCATCCACAATTCGATTTGTCTTAACTGAGATCGCCAGCGCTGTTTGTACTCCCGCATCCACTTGCGATTTTCTGGCGTGTCCGGAATATCAACCACGATCTTGACGAGGTTGTCGCGAATCATTATGCCACCGTGACGCCAGTGACCTTCGACCTTCTGCGTCTCGTAACTCGCAGCGCCAAAGTGATCTGCGATTTCCAGGACTGCTTCCGCAAGCGATTCGGCAGAAACGTCGCTTCCGTCATTGAACTGAAGTGGGAGCAGGACCTCGAATCGCCGCCATTTGCTGCTCATAAGTCGTTCTGCCTTTTACGGAGAATGGGATGTCTTGATCAGCAAGTGCTTCGAGCGCGGCTTCGGGAACGATATGTTCGCCTGATCGCAGAACACGGCCTGAGAAGCGGCCGAGCATGAATGCCAGTGCACGCTTTTCAGTTTCGCGGTCGGGAAATGTAATCGTCACCATTGTTCGGATAGTAGGGCTAATTATTCTAGCAGGCAAGCTTCATCTTGATCTCTGCGATAGCTTTTCGATCCCGAGCTCTTTCATGATCATTCCCTGAACCTGATTGACGAGTTGATTGAGATCAGCGTCGGTCTTCACCCAAGACGTCTCGACCGGCTGCAGAAAAACCATTTCGATCGTGCCCGGCCACGCCTCGCCGGTGCCCTTTCCCATTAGTTTGTCGGTGTTCTTCAGGGCGATGGGCGCGATTGCCACACCGGCTTGCGCGGCCATATGAAAAGCTCCTTTCTTGAACGAAAGCATCTCGCCCGGGTTCGCGCGTGTGCCTTCCGGGCAAACGCCGAACGAAACGCCGGAGCGCAAGCGTTCGGTCGCAACTTTCAAGCTTTGCACCGCCCGGTCTTTGTTCGAACGATCGATGGCAATGACATTTACGAAGCCCATGCCGTAGCCGAGAATCGGTGCATTCAGCAATTCCTTTTTCGCAATCATTCCCATGCGACGTCCAGTGAACGCGAACAGTGGCGCGGCGTCGAGATATGACCAGTGGTTGGCGACAAACACGTACGTTTGGTTTGCATCGAGCCGCTCGCGACCTGTGACCTTGACCTTCACGGCGCTGAGGCGTAGCCAGTTACGCGCACCCCAGTTCGCCCACCAGTAAATCCAGTTTTGCTTTCTGAATAAGCTGCCGAGTAACAACGCCGGCGGCGCAAAGAAAAGCAGCAACAGCGCCGCGACCAACCATGACCAGGCGAACCACAACCTGCCCACGATGTGTGGGCCTCGGGTTGTGCTAGACTGCGCGGCGCTCAAGTCTGAGACTGACTCTTCAGAGGACGCCCCGGTATGCATCGTAGTCGCCATTCCGATCAAATCAGATCAGGAGAACCGAAGAACTGCCGCGTGAGCCTAAAAGGCGGTCATTTCTATAAACATTTCGCGCCTCCGGCACTGGCACTGATCTTCGCGGCGGTCATCGCTTGGCCTCAACTGGCTCTCGCGCAACGAAGGACAGCCTCTCCATCAATCCCTTCGCCGCGTTCGGTACTCGGCTTTAATCCCGGCGACGATCGCACAATCGCCGACTGGAAACAGATCAGCGACTACTTCACGCGACTTGATGTCGCCAGCGACCGCGTTCAACTACAAACAATTGGAAAATCGACGCTGGGTCGCACAATGTTCGTGGCCTTTATCAGCGCGCCTGAGAATATCCGCAATCTGGAAAAGTACAAAACAATTCAATCAAAGCTGGCGGATCCGCGAAAGGTTATCAGCGATGCCGAGCGTGATCAGTTAATCAACGACGGGAAAACTGTCGCAGTAATCTCGTGCTCAATTCATTCTACCGAGATTGTCGCGTCACAGATGTCGATGCAGCTCGCCTACAAACTTGCCAGCCAAAATGACGAAGACACTCTTTCGATTCTGCACAACACGATATTGATTTTAGTTCCGTCGCCGAATCCCGATGGCGTGGACATTGTCGCGAACTGGTATCGCAAGACGTTCAATACACCACAGGAAGGCAGCTCGCCACCTGAGCTTTATCATTACTACGCGGGTCATGACGATAATCGTGATTGGTTCATGATCGATTTGAAAGAGACGAAAGCCGTCACGCGTCTTCTGTGGAAAGAATGGTTTCCGCAAATTGTCTATGACGTGCATCAGCAGGGATCGAATGGCTCACGATTCTTTGTGCCGCCTTTTTACGATCCGCCGAATCCGCATATCGCGCCGTTATTGCTTCGGCAAGTTGGCTTGATTGGTCACAAGATGGCCGCCGACGTGACCGCCGCAGGCTTTAAAGGGATCTTGACGAACGCGTTGTATGACACCTGGTGGCACGGCGGGTTCCGGACTGCGCCGTATTTTCATAACTCGGTTGGCATTTTAACGGAAGCCGCCAGCGCGCGTCTGATGACGCCGAGCGACGTGAAGCCGGATCAGCTGACGCGGTCCAGCACGCGCGGCATGCGCAGCGCAATGGAAGTCACCACGAACTTTCCTAATCCGTGGCCGGGCGGGGCTTGGCATCCGCGCGACATCATGCAGATGGAGTTGATCGCTTCGCATGCGATGTTGTCACTCGCTTCGAATTATCGGGCTGACTATTTACGAAATTTTTATGAGTTGGGGAAAGCGAATCTGGCGCCCGCCGAGTCAGGGCAAACGATCGCGTACGTAATTCCGGCCGGCCAGGGCCGCGATGAGAATGTCGCAAAGCTGATTGGGGCGCTGCTGGAACAGGGCATCGAAGTTCATCGGCTCGATCGCGAACTGCACGCGATGGGTGGCGAGCAAACGATTGCCCGTCGTGCGCGCGGCGAGACCTATCCAACTTTCATAGTACACACGCGCGCGAATTCCGAAGTTCCAGCCGGCAGCTATGTGGTCTTTCTTAATCAGCCATATCGCAAAAATGTTCTGGCGCTATTCGAGCCGCAAGTCTATCCCGATCGAACGACGGCCACCGGCGAAGCCGAACGCCCTTACGATGTGGCGGGCTGGACGCTGCCCATGCAGATGGGTCTCGAGAGTTGGGCGATATTCTCGATCCAGGAAACGCCTGAGCAACGAAAGCTGGTTCCGATTAAGAGCGAAAACGATGTTCGTCGCGACCTCGGCGTGCCGCTTTGGACGACTGACAAGTCCCCGATCGCCAATCCAATTAAACCTGGAATTCGCGTCGGCATTTACAAAAATTCGCGAGCCGGAAATATGGATGAAGGCTGGACGCGCTACGTGTTCGACACTTTCAATGTGCCGTACGAATCGTTGAGCGAAGGCGCCCTGAACGCCGAGACCCCGCGGGCGACATTTGACGTTGTCGTCCTACCCTCTGAACAACCACGCACCGGGCCGGACGCCGACACAGATGCAGAATCATCACGCGGCATCAGCGATGCTGGATTTAGAAATCTGGCGCGCTTCGTCGAAGACGGGGGCACTCTGATTTGCTTCGACGGCTCGTGCGGTGCTGTGATTAGTCAACTGAAGCTGCCCTTGAAAAATGTACTGGCAGGCTTGCGCTCGTCAGACTTCTATTGCCCCGGTTCCGTTCTGCGCCTGGACGTCGACACTTCAAATCCGATTGCCCGTACCATGTTGAAAGAAACGGACGCGTACTTCATCAACAGTTCTGCCTTTGAAGCAACCAACAACGATAAGGTGCAAGTGGTCGCGCGCTACGCCAAAGACAACCTGCTGCGGTCCGGATGGTTGCGCGGTGAAGAGAAGCTCAGCGATAAAGTCGCCTTAGCGGCAATCCCAATGGGCAAGGGCCGTATTGTCCTGTTCGGTTTTCGCCCACAGCATCGAGGCCAAACCTGGGGCACCCTCCCGTTTATTTGGAACGCGATAAATCTTGCCGCTAAATAGGCGAACGCTTGTCGTCAGAACGGCTGCGGTGCTATCGTTGGGTCGCGTCAGGTCTTAATCTCTTCCCAATTTACTCTTCCCGAACAAATTAGCTGCGATTTCGTCACGGGTGAACCAACTGACGCCCGGATAGATCGCATCAAATTTCGCGGACGTTCTGGTAGTTCTCTCTCCGAATCTGCTGCAAGAACACTGCCGACTTCGCGTCTCCCCGACTAGGAGTTCAAGCCATGAATAAATCGCGCGCTGTAGCATTGTCGTTTCTCGCGCTGGCGCTTTTGACGGCGTCGGTGTTTGGTCAGGGTCGCCCGCGGCGAGTCGGACCGCCTCCGACAGACGATCCCACGTCTACGCGTACGACGCCGAGCACTACCACACCGCAAAGGCCCGCGGCGGGAACCCAGGCGAACAAGAACATTGATTTAAATCGGCCGCCGGCTCCGCCAATTCTGCGCGGCTCAAACGAAGATCCGAACCGGCAACAACCGTCCGCAACCGCGCAGAAAGAGAATGGGCCGGAGGAATACGGCGAAGGCGACACGCTTCGCGTGGATACAACTCTGGTAAGTTTACCCGTGACCGTAATGGATCGCGACGGCAAATTCATTCCCAATCTGCGCAAAGAAGATTTTCGTATTTGGGAGAACGGCGTCGAGCAGCAGGTTGCTTATTTTGCCTCGACTGAGAAACCTTTCACAGTCGCGTTAGTCATCGATACCAGCGGTTCGACCAAAAACAAGTTGGAAGAAATTCAGGACGCGGCGATTGCTTTTATCGAGCAGCTTCGTGCCGACGATCGGGTAATGATCGTTGCTTTCAGCGACAAAATCCGCGTTCTCACGGAACCCACCAGCGATCGTTTCATCTTGCGCGACGCGATTCGCGAGACATCAGCCGGTTCAGGCACGCGTTTGTATGATGCCGTCGACCTGGTCATCAATCAGTACTTTAATCGGATCGAAGGTCGTAAGGCTCTAGTGTTGTTTACGGACGGCGTCGATACCACCAGCAACCGCGCAGACTACGACAGCACGCTGCGTGACGCCGAAGAACTCGACGCGCTGATTTATCCCGTTGAGTACGACACTTACAGCGACATGGCGGATTTGGGTGGTGGCTGGCCCGGCGGCGGCCGGCGGGGCGGCCGGCATGGGGGCGGCAGCAGTGGCGGTAACGGCAGTGTCATCGACGACATATTCAGCATCATTCTCGGCGGCGGCGTGACGGTCGGCAATGGTGGCGGTGGTGGTGGCGGCAGGCGTGGCGGCGGCCACAGCGGAACCAGCCGCGAGGAGTATGAGCGTGGCGATCAATACCTTCACGACCTGGCGCGTGTCACGGGAGCGCGACTCTACAACGCTGAGCAGCAGAATCTTGACTACGCCTTTCGCTCGGTAGCAGAGGAGTTGAGACGCCAGTACAGCCTTGGCTACTATCCGAAAACAAAACCTGTGGTTGGTGAGCGCCGCGGCATTCGGGTGCGGGTGACTCGTCCTGAATTGGTGGTAAGGACGCGCGACAGCTACATCTTCCAGCCGAATGCAAATGCATCAGCACAGACTCAGACGCAGCAAAAACCACCGGTGCTGAGGAAATAGATCCTTGCGGCTCTGCCGCCCGATGTGCGGAAAGGCTCTGCCTTTCCGCCTTGGTGCTTCTCTAAAAAATGCTCGCATGGCGAGGCCGCCTCACCATGCGAGCATTTTCAATTCTTACGCATCCGGAAGGCCTTCCGCTCATCAGGCCGCGAAACCATTCTCATACTACCGTCCCATCGGCTATCAAACCATTCTTCGGAACGATGATGATGCGGTCGCGGATGTAGTAGCTGCCGTCCGCGGCATCAAAGTTTTCGACACCGGCTTCGTTCAGCAGTTTCACGTTCGCACCGATGCGCGCGTTCTTGTCGATGATTGCGCGCCGCACGATCGTGCCCTCGCCAACGCCGATCCTCGGCCGCTTCGCTTCGCGATCCCCGAGCATGTCTTCCAAAGTCTGGTAGTAGTCGGCGCCCATCACATACGTACCGTCAAGATGCGCGCCTTCACCGATGCGGCTGCGCAATCCGACCACGCAGCGATTAATTTTCGCGCCGTTGATGATGCAGCCATCGCTGATGATTGAATCGCGAATCTCGCAGTTATCTACTTTCGATGGCGGCAAGTAACGCGCGCGCGTGAACATCGGCGCCTCAGCATCGAACAGATTGAATGGCGGAATCGCCGACGTCATGTCGAGGTTGGCTTTGTAGAACGCCGCGATCGTTCCGATGTCTTCCCAGTAGCCGTTGAAGAGGTAAGCTTGCACGTTATAGTTCTGAATACTTGCCGGAATGATCTCTTTGCCAAAATCGAGACGCGCAGAGTCTTCAGCGAGCACCTGTTCGATCACGTCATACTTGAAGACGTAAATTCCCATCGACGCGAGATACGGACGTGCTGAGGCTTCCTCGGCGCTCAAACCGAACGAAGTCGTATCGACGCGCATTGCTTCCAGTGTTTCGCCTTTTGGCTTTTCGCGAAATTCGACAATGCGACCGTCCGGGTCGGTCTTAAGCAAACCAAATTCACCGGCCGAGTCGGGCACAATCGGAATTGCTGAAATCGTAATGTCGGCATTTGTCTCATCGTGACGCGCGAGGAACTTCTTGTAATCCATCCGGTAAAGATGATCGCCGGAAAGAATCAGCAGCGTATCAATGCGCCAGTCGCGAATGTGCGGCAGCACCTGACGCACCGCGTCGGCGGTTCCCTGGAACCAATCGGGGCGTTCGGGAGTTTGCTCGGCCGCGAGAATCTCTACGAATCCGTCCGCGAACGGCGAGAAGCGATACGTGGTCGCGATGTGACGATTTAGCGACGCTGAGTTGTACTGCGTCAGCACAAACATGCGAATGACGTCTGAGTTGATGCAGTTCGAAATCGGCACATCGACCAGGCGATACTTTCCGCCGAGCGGCACGGCCGGCTTGGAACGATCACGCGTCAGCGGGAACAGGCGGCTGCCTGCACCACCGCCGAGGATGACTGCGAGAAGATTTGGTCTGGACGGCATAGAGTCAGGCGAGGATATAGGTAAACTCGCGGACGTTTCAAGATCAAGATGAAAGAGCCGTGTTAGAATCCGCAGCCGTAAATGTCCCGCAACCGCATAGAAGCCTTCAGTGACGGTGTGATCGCGATCATCATCACGATCATGGTTCTGGAGCTGCGCGTGCCAATTGGAGCGAGCCTGCAGGCGTTGCGACCACTTACTCCGGTCTTCCTTAGTTACCTTCTTAGTTTCGTCTTAGTGGGCATTTACTGGAGCAATCATCATCACCTTTTTCAGGTCGTCGAACGCGTAAGTGGCGGCGTCCTTTGGGCCAATCTGCATCTGCTGTTTTGGCTGTCGCTGATTCCGTTCGCGACGGCCTGGATGGGCGAGAACCGTTTCGCCCCGGCGCCGGTCGCGGTTTATGGCGTCGTGTTGGTGCTTGCCGCCATCGCGTATTTCACTTTGACGCGCACTCTCTTGCGCATTCACACGCCGGATTCAACCCTGGCAATCGCACTTGGCAAAGACTTCAAAGGCAAGGTCTCGATTGTGATTTATCTGGCGGCGATCAGTCTGACTTTCGTCAGGTCATGGCTGGCGGCAGCTCTGTATGTTCTGGTCGAGATTATTTGGCTGGTGCCGGATCGCAGGATTGAGAAAAGAGTCGCCGCAAGCTAATCATCCCGCCCTCTTCGCAAAGTATCCCGGCCGGTAGCGCAACTTTAACCCTTGCTTAGTGAGTTCCGGATTGGTGACCTCGATCTTCATATTGCGAAAGGTTCCGTCACGAGTCTTATTGGTTGATGAGTACGCCACCAGGTATTGCGAACGCAGTTCAGCTTCGATTTCCGCGAAGGCGGCTTTCAAGTCTTCCTGCTTCTTGGGAAAAAACGCGCGACCTCCGGTGAGTTCTGCGACGTCTTTCAACGCAGATTTATCAACGCCGCCATACTTTTTGTCGCCAATGCCGATCGCAAAGATGACCGATTCGGTGGCGATGGCTTCATCGATGGCGTTACTTCGGCTCAAGCGGCTGCTCGAGTTATATCCATCAGTGAGCAGAATAATTGCTCGTCTTCGCTGGCCGGGCGCCCGCGCCAAAACGGATCGGCAGCTGACCGCGATTGCGTCCCAAATGGCCGTCGAGCCTTCCGCCGGCGGCGCGATCGTTCCCGGCCCTGAAGTGATCCCGCTGATCGCCGGCGCCGAACCCATGTAAGACGGCGACGCCACTTCGACGCGTTCGAGGGCTCGATAAATCGCCAACACATCGCGCGTGAGCGGCTGCTCGAGATGAGCATAGCCTTCGAAGGGAATGATCGCTGCCTGGTCCTTGCTGGAGCTGATCACGTTTTCTATGAAAGTTCTGGCGGCAGCTTTTTCGTCCGGTAACGTTCGCTCTTCCGAAACGCTCACGTCGATCAGAAAGGCGATTGAGAGTGGGCGATCGGTCTCGCGCTGAAAGGTGAAGAGTTTTTGCGGCACGCCGTCTTCGAGGACACGAATGTCGTTTTCCTGAAGTGTCGTGACGTACCGACTGGTTTTGTCTGTGGCGGTGAAGAGGAGGTTGGTCAGGTCAGAATCAACGCGCAACACTTCATCCTGCGGTATCTCCTGGCCGTCGACCGGCGACAGGATGGTAAGCAGACAACCCAGAAGTATTACCGAGGCCGCTAAACGAATGCTCAAAGATGACCTCATCTCGACGGAATTTCTACGCGGCAATTTTACGCGGTCGCCCATACAGGTCAATGCGCGATATCATCAAACCGGCGGCTAAATCCAAGAAACTTACGCTTTAAGAAAAAAGTCTTGCTAACTTTCTGAGCCAAATCCTATACTCGACCATGGCTGAGCTTTCAGCCTTGTCCCACACCTGCTCCACCTCAATCTCACATCCACTGGAGGCGAATTATGGAGAGTATCAAGTGCCCACAATGCGGGCTGGTGAATTTTGCTACCGCACCCGAATGCAAACGCTGTCACCTGTCGTTTGAATCTGAGCCGGCATCGTCAGATTCTCAATATGATGATTCCTGGGACCAGAACGCCCCGAACCACTATTGGCCACAGGGCGGTCCCGAACAGCAGACGAAACAGAGAGTGTTCTCCGGGGGCGTAGTCTTCCTCGCCGTTATTCTCGGCTTGGCTACCGCGCTATTCCTTATGCAGCACGCTTTCCACCCGTTCGACCCCGACACGGCGAAAGGTCTCGGCGGTGTCCTGGGATTGGTCGGCGTGCTCCTACTGCTGCTGACGCACATCTGGCTCCTGATTAGAATTTTCGAACAGAGCGTGGGCTGGGGCTTGGCTTCACTGTTCCTGCCGATCGTTGGCCTGGTGGCCGTGATCCAATTCTGGGAAAAGACGAAGCGGTCCTTTGTCGGTCAGATGGTCTGCGCCGGAATTGTGTTTATGGGAATTGGAATCGGCGTGTGAGTTGGTCAGCCTACTAGTACCTGACGTTCGCGCTGCCGTTTGTTTTCACACCGGCTGCTTCCTGCGCGATCTTCACTCCCACACTCGCGCCGATGCGCGTAGCGCCGGCTTCGACCATGGCGCGCGCGTCGGCCATGCTTTTGACGCCGCCGGAAGCTTTCACACCCAGCTCTGGTCCCACCGCTCGACGCATCAAGGCGATATCCGCAACGGTGGCGCCGCCTTTCGCAAACCCCGTAGAGGTTTTGACGAAGTCAGCGCCGGCACTCTTCGCTGCGCGGCACGCGCGCATCTTTTCATCGTCAGTTAACAACGCAGTCTCGATGATCACTTTGCAGGTGACATCGTATTCGTGGGCAACCTGGACGACCGAGCGGATGTCGTGCTCGACTAAACAGTCGTCACCGCTTTTTAGCGCGCCCACGTTAATGACCATGTCTACTTCGCGCGCGCCATCCTGGATTGAGCGTCGCGCTTCATAGGCTTTCACGTCCGCCAACGTCGCTCCCAGCGGGAAACCGATCACGGTACAGACGGGCACTCCACTGCCTTCCAAGTGGCAAGCGCAAGCACGCACCCAGGTGGGATTCACGCAGACGGAAGCGAAACGGTATTGCGCGGCCTCTTCGCAGAGACGACGGATCTCGCTTTCAGTTGCGTCCGGTTTCAGCAGCGTGTGATCGATCAGGCTGGCCCAGTCGCGCGCCGAAGCTGTTTGACCCAGCACCAGCCCGATGCGCGCTGCTCCAGCGTCCACGACGCGATGCATGCGCTCGGGGCAGCGATGAAAACACTCAGACGTGCACCCGCACATCTTCGCCTGGTCGCTATGCTCGCCGTTCAAGCGAGCGTAGATGACGTCGGTGATCTGCTCGACCAGTTGTTCGAAGTCGCCGTTGTGTGAAAAGGGCATTGTTCTTATCACACCTCGCTTCAGCGAGGTGACTGGGGCCATGGCGGAAATATCATAGCTGTTTCAACGGCTTTCGCTCAAACGGTTGAAACCCTTTCACTCTTTTCGATTGGCCCGGCGCCACTCTGCTAAAGCTAAGGTGGGAATGAGAGGTTTGGAAGTTACCGCTGATATTGCCGCTCAATCGCTTCAATCTTGCCGACGCGTTTGCGGTGACGTTCTTCGGTGAGATCGGTTGTGAGCCAGGCGCGCACAATCTCGCGCATCTGGTCGCTGGTGATGGTCTTGCTGCCCAGCGTGAGCACGTTTGCACCGTTGTGCTCGCGGGAATTCCGCGCGACTTCGACCGAGTAACACGCAGCGGCTCGCACCCCAGGTACTTTGTTCGCGGTCATTGCCGAACCCACTCCGGCGCCATCGATCACGATGCCAACTTCAGCCGAGCCATCAGAGACTGCGCGGGCCACCGCGTGGGCGAAGTCTGGATAATCAACCGCGCTTTCAGAATTAGTGCCGAAGTCATGAACGCGATGGCCAAGCTCCGTGAGAAACTTTTTCAATTCCTCTTTCATCGGAAAGCCGCCGTGATCGGCTCCTATGGCGACCGTTCTGATCTTGTTTAGGCCGCTGCGCGGAATGCGTCTGACTACTTCAATTCCACGATCGTTGACGATGTCCGCGGCCAGTGGCGTGAGCCGCGCGTTTTCAGCAATACGTAAGACAGCGCCGCGTTCAAGGCCGCGCACGTCGTCTTCCGTGATTACGATTTTTGCTGATTCGTCGCGAGTGACGCCGGCACTCCCACTCGACGCCACGTTGAGAGGTGGGCTATCGCCCGCCCTGCCAACGGCATTCGCGGGAGAAGTTGACGCTGCCGTATCCGGCATCGCCTTATTGAGTACATCACGGACGAGCGCCCGTACTCGATCTCTGGTTGCATCGTCAGCCATGCTTACGCCAGCGACTCATGTCGCAAATCCAACAGTCGTCCTGCGCTTGCGACAACCTTTCCATCCTTCAGTTTGAAATCAACGCGCCCCACATAGATCCCGCTCTTGCCGACCTGGAAAATGATGGTGTCTTTGCCGTCCGGGTTTTTTTGCAGGACCGGTTTCTCCATGAAGGTGTGCGTGTGGCCGCTGGCAATGAAATCGATTCCGCCGACTTGCGCTGCGAGCTGAGTGTCGCCGACCTGATCGCCTTTCGGATTGGGGTAATAGCCTAGGTGCGACATGCAGAGCACCAACTGACACTTCTCACGGTCGCGCAGCAATCGCACGGCGCCCCGCGCCATCCGCACCGGATCGAGATATTTCACGCCCTTGAAATTTTCCGGCGTGATCAAATTGTCGGGGTTGATTCCCAGGCCGAAGAGACCGATGCGCACGTCGCCGAACGTCCGCACTGCGTAAGATTTCACGCGCGACTCCAGCGGCGTGCCCCGCATGTCGTAATTCGTCGAGACAAACTCGAAGTTTGCGAACTTCATTGCAGCGGCAAGCGCATCTACGCCATTGTCGAAATCGTGATTGCCCAGCGTCACCACGTCGTACCCAATGAGCGACATCGATTTGTATTCGACTTCGCCCTTGTAAAAGTTGAAGTACGGCGTTCCCTGAAAAACGTCGCCCGCGTCAATCAGCAATGTGTTGGGATTCTGCTCGCGAACCTGCTTAACCAGCGTCGCGCGGCGAGCCACGCCGCCTTTGCCCCCGTTCTGCTTGTCGCTGTCGGGAATCGGATCGATCTGCGAGTGCGTGTCGTTGGTGTGAAGTATCGTAATTAGCGTTTCGCCCGCCGCCATCTTGAGGAGCGGTTCGTTAATCGCGGTGCTCGCGGTCGCGTTCAGCAGACGTGCAGCTGCGTTCGGGAGCGCCCACGCGGCAGCACCACCGACGATCGATGTCCTGAGAAACTTTCGACGATCAATCATGGCTGCGTGCCTCCCGCATCTTCTTGTCTGAAACGCCCATCGAGATTTGTTCGGATGCTGCGGCCGGCGGCGGTTTCCTCCTTCACGTACTGAATCATGGCGTCGCGTATCGTGACGCCGAGCGGCTCAATCTTCTGTGCTTGTCCCAAAACTGCATAGGCACCCTCGACATCGGAAGGTGTTGTGGGCTGGCGTTTCAAAAGGTAATCGATGCTGACGACTGTGTAAGACGCGTGCGGATTGATGTCTTCTTCACGGCCATTAACCAGCAAGCGCGCGCTGACCATCTGGGCCTTCTTGTCGGCGTCTAAGCGATAAACGATCCGGGCGCCTGATTGCGCGTCGCGATGGGTCAGGACTTGATTCAATAAGTTCAGCAGTTGCTCACCTGTGAGATCGAATCGAACCAGAGCGTTTTCAAAGGGTAACAACTCCCAAATGTCGCTCATGTGGATATCGCCTTCGCTCATCGCAGTCTTTCGCAAACCGCCGGCGTTGGTGACAGCCAGCACGATCGATTTGCCGAGTTTCTTTCGCGCCTCTGCGAGCAGCCCATCCGTAACAAAGTTGCCGAGCGACCCGGCGCCGACACCACCCTTGCGCAACTCGCCCTTCAGAGTTCCGATAACCGTGCTTAACTCGCGCACCTTCGGGCTGTACGCACCCAGCATTTTGTCGACGGCCGGATCGTCCTTGATCGTGCCGTCGATTTGGGTTTCAGTGACTCTTGCCGGAGCTTCCTGGGACGGAGCGGGCTGGGTTGCCTGTGCCCACCCAATCGAGCAGGAGAACGCGCAGAACGCGACGAGCGCACCCGCGCGTGACCAGACGCGCCAGAGCATTCTGAAATCAAACTGTGGCATCGATTCTTTGTCCGTGGCGAAAAATAACAGCCGAGTGCTTGCCGAAAATTGACCAGCCTTGGGGAGGGGCAATAGTATCACGCACGAATTCGCGGTGAGCAACTCAAAAAGAATGCGCCAGTCGCGGGTAATGGTTCAGTTTGAGGTGGCACGCGCATCTTGCGCGTGGTTTTGACGGGCGGGACGCCCGTGCCACTTTGCTAACTGAACCACTAGCCAGTCGCGGATTGAATCGCTGAGCCGCATTCGCTAACCTTAATCTGTTTTCGGAGGAAGAGATCTTGGCTACTTCACAAGCACGACTGATGTCTGAGTTTACGAATCCTAATCTCGACGTCCTGATCACGACTGAGCAGCTGCAGAATCGCATTAGCGAGATGGGCGCGGATGTGGCCCGCGACTACGCGGGAAAAAACCCGTTGCTGATCGGCGTGTTGAAGGGCGCGTGCACGTTCTTGAGCGACTTAATGCGCGCTGCCGACATTCAATTGGGAATTGAATTCATGGCCATCTCGAGTTACGGAGCCGCGATGAGGACGTCCGGCGAAGTGCGCATCCTGAAGGACCTCGACGTAGCCATCGAAGGCCGGCACATCCTGGTCGTCGAGGACATCGTCGACACCGGCTTGACGTTGAATTATCTGCTGGCAAACCTGAAATCGCGCGGCGCGGCGAGCGTGAAGCTGGCGGCGCTGTTGGATAAGTTCGAGCGCCGCGAAAAAGAAGTACCCATCGACTACCTCGGCTTTCCTATCCCGGATAAGTTCGTGGTCGGCTATGGCTTGGATTACGCTGAGCGCTATCGCAATTTGCCGTACATTGCGGTAGTGAAGGATCCGAACGCTTAACCTGCTGAAGCGGAGAAAAAGAAGCCTCTACTTAACTGTTTCGCATTCCTTCTCTCGCCTGACGTTCTTAGCGTGTTTCATGAAGCGCATCTGAGCAAACCCGGTGAGGGAAACAGGCAACAACAGCCACACCGGCTCGAGCCAGGGAAATACGTTCCTGCTCACCAGGTAATAGCCAAGTCCGCCGATAGTGAAATCCATCAGCGCCACAATCAAACGCGTCCGGGCTAAAACGCCGTAATATGCAGCCTGAGGCGAGCGATGTTCGTGCTGAGCTTTGCGAGCGGCCCGAACGTAGACCAGCGAGACGGCGACTCCTAGTGGAGCAAGGCAAATCTGAAAGATAAAAATGTACTTTACAAGCTGTGCCATCCGCCGACTAAGCGACTAAAACTGCTGTCCGAAATAAATGAATAGAGAATTGTTGTGATGTCCCTTGTTCGCGATCGCGTAGCCGCCTGACAGCGAACCATTGTGCGGAAGAGTCACGTTTAAGGCTGGACTGAGGTATCCCATGCGGTTCTGGCCACTCTGCCAATCGACGATAAAACTGAATCTGTCTGCCAGCGGTTGTTCCCACGCAGCGATTGCACCTGTCTTCGTGCCCGCGTTGTCGCTCGCGCCCACCAGCCCATAACCGCCGCCGGTAAACTTCGGACCGTGGTCACCCTGGAAGCGTTTGCTGACGACTGAATAGCACTGGCCAAATGTGTCTGTGCCGGCGCGATGTGTGAGCGGCACGAACCAGAGACAACCGACAGCAGCCGCCACGCCTTTCCCTTCGTTGCGGTAGAACTGCCATTTGACGTTCGGCTGAACTTCGATCGGCGCGCCGCCGGCTGGAGTGTGAGTGTATGAAACGTTAGCTCCCACCTCGATTTTGTGCCCGATGCCCACCACGGCGCGCGGCAGGTAATTCGCGAAACGGGCATCATCGCGTTGCCACGCGTAATTGGTGATGAAATCCATCTCGACATAGACGCGCTTCGGCGCGACCACGTCGGATGATGGCGCGTTCATGATTGAAGATTGGGCGACAGCGGAGCTGCTGAAACAGCACAGCAGGCCAAGACAGGAGAGGATGATTCTGGTTTTCATAAGCAGATGTTCAGCCTATCCGGCGCGACGGCTGCTAAGTGATTTCCGCCAGAAAGCTATTACCAGCCTTGAGTTTCAACCCAAAGTTTTCCGCTATCGTGCTGCCGATATCAGAGAGCGACGCGCGCGTGCCGAGGTTAATACCAGCCTTCGCTTTCTTTCCATAAACGACTAATGGCGCGTATTCCCGAGTATGGTCCGTGCCGCGATAAGTAGGATCGTTACCATGATCGGCGCTTAGCACAACCAGATCGTCTGCACCCATCGCGGCCTCGAGTTCCGGCCAGCGCGCATCGAATTCTTCCAGCGCTCGCGCGTATCCTTCGGTGTCCCGCCGATGGCCGTAGAGCATGTCAAAATCGACGAAGTTCGAAAAGATCAAGCCACGCGTGTTGTCCCGCAGCGCGGCGATCGTCTGATCCATCGACTGCTTATTGTTTTTGGCGGTCAAGTCCTGAGTCACGCCGGTGGAATCGTAAATCGAAGCGATCTTGCCGATGCTGACTACGTCCAGGCCGTTTTCGCTCAACAGCGGGAGAAGATTTTCGCGTGGCGGGGGCACCGCGTAGTCATGGCGATTCTCAGTGCGAAAGAACGAGCCGGGCTCACCGAGAAAAGGACGGGCAATCACGCGTCCGACTTCGTGCTTTCCGCGCAGCATGCCGCGGGCAATCTCAGAAATCTCGTACAAGCGATCGAGGGAAATTACTTCTTCATGCGCGGCGATTTGGAAAACCGAATCGGCTGAAGTGTAAACAATCGGCTTGCCCGTTTTGACGTGCTCTGCGCCGAGGTCCTTGATGATCTCTGTGCCGCTGGCCGGAAAGTTTCCCAGCACGCCGGGCACGTTTGCCTTGCTGATAAATTCGTCGATCACTGTTTGCGGAAATCCATTCGGATAAGTAGGAAAGGCGCGCTCCAATATAATTCCGGCCATCTCCCAATGGCCCGTGGTCGTGTCTTTACCGTTTGATTTCAGCGCGCACTTGCCATAATCGCCGCGCGGATTAGCAGCGGCAGGCACGCCGTGCAACGGACGAATGTTGCCGAGGCCGAGACTCTGAAGATTCGGCAAATTCAACTGCCGCGATTCGCAGATATGACCAAAAGTGTCTGAGCCGGCGTCGCCCCATTCCGCGGCATCCGGCATCGCGCCAATGCCGGCGCCGTCGAGCACGATGAGAGTGATGCGATTGAATTGAGCCATCGAGGTTAGGGGCGATAAGTTATATAATCCGAGCCATGGAAGCAAACGGCACGTACACATTCACGATGCTTTTTGAGCCTGCTGAAGAGGGCGGTTACGTCGTTACGTGCCCCGCATTACCAGGCTTGGTAACCGAAGGCGAGACCTTGGAAGAAGCTCGCGAGATGGCGGAAGACGCATTGCGTTTATATTTGGCGACCCTACGAGAGGATGGAATTAATCCTTCGGAAGTAGCGACGAATACCTAGTCTCCCAAAACTCTTTTGTGATGTCACTATGTTCACTAAAGACTGTCCACAAATATCTCGCCTTCTGATTCCGGCCAAAATGAAAGTGTCCTTCGACCTCAGACACGATGGCAAGCATCAATGTTATCGTAAGGTATATCTGATGGTGCCGGTAACTTTGTAAATGTTCGTTTAAAGCTTCCTCCCAATCGGGACCTAGAATATGTTCAGCTATTCGGTTGTCAAAGAAGCTTCCGCGACCCGTGATTCCCACGGCGTTCAAATGTGTCTGTCCTGAAAGCTCGCGATAGAGCCAGGAATTCACATATTCAATAAAGGTAATCGGCGCAGATTGCTTGTGATCTCTTTTGAGCAAGTCGAGCATTCTCCCTGGCGTAGGCCATCGACCGATGCGCTTTTTAGGATTCTTGATTTCGTCGACGTTAAGACTGCATTCCTTCTCTAGTCGAACAATTTCTGATTTCAACTGTGAGATGTAAGCCTGCCATGCCGAGTCAGAGCCATGGTACTTAATGCAATGATCGAAATGGATCCGATATTCAGTGTAGCCCGTCTTAAATAACCATGGAATGTATGTCGGTATGTCCTCAATCATGAAAACAAATGTGATGAGTTGTTCGAAGAGGGTGCGCGTGAGTGGGGGAAGGGATAATGCAAATCTAGGTTTACGATGTGGATCTTTGGGACTATCCGCAACAATAAACATGATGGTGTCGAAGGTGTTAATAGCGACGCGCATACTTTGAAAAAAATATTGTCCGTGCGCTGTCGATATGTTGGTATTTCGCAGGCCATTCACGCTCAAGTAGAGTGGCCGTTGCTTCGAGCAGCCGCGACATGTCATCTGAATACTTTCGATAATCAAGTGGAGGCTTTTCTTTGCTGAGTTTCGTGACGTGCATCTGAGGGAGCTTTATTTTCTGTCGCCCGCTAAAGCGGGCTTCTGAGTCTTTGAGGATGCGATCCCCGGGTTACGCTCGCTGCGCTCGCTCACCCGGGGCTATTGTCTGCCGCCGCTTCGCGGCTCGTTGAGCTGACCATCGAGCATGAGTTTCTTGAAACCGATCTGAACGTCGAAGCGTTCAACTGCTCACTGCTCACTGCTCACTGCTCACTGCTCACTGCTTACTGCTCACTGCTCACTGCTCACTGCTCACTGCTCACTGCTCACTGCTCACTGCTTACTGCTCACTGCTCACTGCTCACTGCTTCGGCGCGTAATAACCTTCGCGTGCGCGCACTTGTCCGTCCTTAACGCCGCGAAGCTGCACTGTGATCTTGCGAAACTGACCATTCCGAGCCTTGTTCGACGGATAGTAGCCAAGGCTGTACTGGGTGCCGATCTCGTTCGCTACCTGTGCGAAAGCCGCGCGGGCATCCTGCAGAGTCGCCGCGGAAAAATTCTTGCCGCCCGAGCTGCGGGCCATCTCGTTCATTTCGGATCGCGCCAAATTGTAGAGACGCCGGCTGATGTCCATTCGCTCGAATTGTCCCAGCCGGCAGAAATCCTGATAGTCCTCTTTCTGCAACTGCGGCACGAACAGCTTGCGAAAGCGTTCGAGCTGTTTTTCAGAGAGCGTCAGCCGCCCGTCGTCTTCACAATCCTTCAACAAACGATCCTCGACGTAGTCTTCAGTACTGACTTGAATGAAATAAGAAGCCACGCCCGCGCGCAACAGGCTGGCGCGCGCGTCTTCGAAAGTCGAATCGCTGCTGGAGTCGACTCCGTCTGTCAAAGCGACAATTGCGCGGCGACCGCGAACTTCTTCGCGCGGTGGGTCGCGGAAAATTTTCTTGCCGACTTGCCCGACAGCGTCGTAGAACGGCGTGCCGTTGCTTGTGGTCAGGGAATTGATTGCTTCGTTAAGTACCTCGCGGTTGTCAGTCAGCGGACTGAGAAAGTCAACGGCGGCTTTTGGCACGCCCTTTTCAGTCTTGTTCTTGAAGGCGATGAGCGCTACGCGGTCTCCGGGTCGTAAAGCGCGGACGAAGGCGGTCGCGGCATCGCGAATCAATCCCAGGTCGTCGCGGGTCGACCCCGAGGTATCCAGCAGCAAGGCGATCTCGAAAGGTGTCTCGGTCGTCGCGAAATTCGTCAGACGTTGCGGCTGGCCATCTTCGAGCAAAGTAAAATTGTCGAGACGCAATCCGGCAATCGGATGGCCGTTTGGATCAGTGACCACGGCGGGTACTGAAACCAGCTGGGTTTCCACCCGAACCACATCACCTTCGCTAACTTCTTCAGTTGAGTTTGTGTTTTGCGAGTTATTGCCGTTGCTCTGGCCTACCGTCCGCGGCCGCTGTTGATTATTTTGCGGCGGTTGGTGGTTTGCGGCAGTCACCGCAAACACGAGAAACACGGACAAAGCGGCAATCAAAGTGTGAAGCGAGACCCGCATTTTCTGATTGGTTAATCCGGTGCTGGGGTGCCACAACTATAGCCGTAAACTGCACGGCAGAAAAGCGAAAGCCGCAGCTTCCGCGTCGCCAGATAGTTATGCAGTTTGGAATAATTGTCCGACAAACTTCAGTTTGTCGCGTGAAGCTCGACAAGCTAGAGCTCGTCGGACATTAATCGCACCACAATCCGTCGCGAAGTACTGGTTCAACTTGCGAAAGTGGCACGGGCGTCCCGCCCGTGAAATCACGCGCAAGATGCGCGTGCCACCTCAAACTGAACCATAATCCCTCGCGAACCTTCCTTGACACTGTTCGGCGCTTTTCCTTACGATGACACTTCGTCGTGACGCAGTAAGTTCCATTGATTTTTGAAAACGGGCACGTATGTCAATGGTAGACGGCTTCCCTTACAAGGAAGAGGTTGGGGGTTCGAGTCCCTCCGCGCCCACCAGTCATTGTCGATTGCCAATTTCCAATTGCCGATTTGAAAAGTAACTCTGAAGTTTCAATCGACAATCGGAAATCGAAAATCGGCAATGCCTATGCGGAGTCGTAGTTCAGTTGGTTAGAACGCCGGCCTGTCACGTCGGAGGTCGCGGGTTCGAGTCCCGTCGGCTCCGCCATTAAATTGTTGTCAATCAAAGAGAGTTAGCGCTTGCAAAAGCGCTAACTCTTTTTGTTTTGGCGCGAACGCCCGAAGGGTGCTCGGCGTACTTAGATTGTTACTTCGTGGATCGCCACGCAGGTCGGCGTGGACGGCCCGAAAACAACCAAGAGGGGTCAGGCCTGCGATTCTGCGATTCTTTTATCATGGCTATCGACCTGACTATTAACGACCTGACCCCGGTTTGCTTAATTTTGCGATTCTGCGATTCTTTTATCATGGCTATAGACCTGACTATTACGACCTGACCCAGTGGGAAATAGAATCCGCCGCGCTGCGGCGAGACCCACGCGCCTTGAGCTGGAAGGTGGCCTCTATCACGTAATCACGCGCGGCAATAATCGACAGAGAATCTTTCACGACCCGGCTGACTATCAAAAGTTCCTGGCCCGCTCAAAACTGAGAAAGAGCGGGTTGCCCTTCTTCCGATAGAGTCAATACTGAAACTACGATGACCGAGAATCGCAAAATCGCAGGCCTGACCCCGGTTGCTTAAATCGGCAAAATCGCAGGCCTGACCCCGGTTGCTTAAATCGTTAATCAAAGAGAGTTAGCGCTTGCAAAAGCGCTAACTCTTTTTGTTTTGGCGCGAACGCCCGAAGGGTGCTCGGCGTACTTAGATTGTAACTTCGTGGATCGCCACACAGGTCGGCGTGGACGGCCCGCGTCTCGAACACTGATAAACGCGATATTTTTAGCGCGATGTCCCTTTCATCGATGCAGCGGTTCCTGACGGTCGGAACTCGGGAAGAATGATCACCAACCTCAGACTTGAACTCCTGAAATTGGTCCGGTCCAGGAGTTTTGCGATCTCCTTTGTCGCCCTGACAACCTTCGTCGTCTTGATGCTGTGGGGATTCTATACGTATGCCGAGCGCAAAGCCGGGGAACAAGTAACGTCGCAGTTCAAATACACCTACGAATCGAAAAGTTATTTCAACGGGCTCAGCCTTGCGCTCTATTCGTTGATATTTTCTTTCAGCTTATTAATCCCGATCTTTGTCGCGATGATCTCCGGCGCCCAAATCGCCGGCGAACGTCAGTCCGGAACCCTGCGAATGATTTGTGTGCGGCCGATCTCACGAGTCTCATTGCTGCTTTCGAAATTCCTGGTCGTCGCTTTTTATACTTACCTGCTGGTCGCTTTTTTCATTGGCTTGAATCTGTTGGTGGGCCTCTTGTTCGTGGGCTGGGGCGACCTGCAACTTTATCCGGGCGCGCTTAATTTGGTAGATGAACCAGGCAAGTTGCTGCGCGATGAAGCCCTCTTGCGCTTCGTCTACGCAAGCCTCTCGGGAACGTGGGCACTGCTGGTCATCGCCGCAATCGCCTTGCTGTTCTCAGTGCTCTTTGAGAGTCCCGCCGTGGCGACCGTGGCCACGATAGCTGTGTATCTGGTGTTCTTGATTATTGGCCGCGTTGAATTCTTTGAGCATTTGCGCCCTTACTTCTTCACTACCGACATGGACTTCTGGCGCGATGTATTCAAACCGGAGATTCCCTGGGAGAGCTTTCGTCACTACGGCAGCATCTGCGGCGCTTACACGTTTGGCATTTTGCTGTTGGCATTGACGATCTTCGATCGCAAGGACATCAAGAGTTGACATGTTGGCCAAGCTCTTATTGACCGCACTCTGTTTGACGATGATTGCCTTGGCGATCAAGTTCGATCCGTCCCGATCGCGATCTCTGCTCGGCTCAGGTTCACATGATGGCCCGCAGCTGCGCCTGCTCACCTGGAACATCGGTTATGCGGAGCTGGAGGATGACAGCCGCGCTCACAACAAAGACTTACGCGCGATCGCCGATACGATTTTGCGCAATGACCCTGACGCCGTCGCCTTGCAGGAGTTGACTGGTCCCGAACAGCTCAAGGTTTTGCTCGGCTTCCTTCACAACCGTTACCAGGGAGGCGTGGCGTCCAGGGGCGACGGCGATCGCGTCGACGCCGTCCTGGTCAAAGGCGGCGCCGCCAAGTTCGAACAATTCGTGACCGAGAAGAAATATGCGGTAGCGGCGACTTTTCAACGGTCAAGGTCAGCGGTAATTGTGCTGGTGAGCGCTCATGCAGATGCTTTTAAAGCCGAGCGACGGCGGGTCTTCACCGGTGATGTAGTTGACTGGGCGCGCGCTCGGCCAAACGGGTCTTTGGTCTTTGTCGCCGGCGATTTCAACTTTGAATTGAACGCGAAAGACCAATCACATCTGTATACCGACAACGTGAAGAACGATAGCGAGGCTTACAGTTATCTGTTGAAGTACTTTCGTGATTTCGGCCGAGAAGCTGGTTATACCGCCGTTGACGATCGCCGCATTGATTACATTTTCGGCCCCGCTGAAACAGTTGCTTTGCGACGAGCGGAAGTGCTGCGCGATGCCGCGGTGGGAAAGATGGATCACTGGCCCGTCGTTATTGAAGTTGCTCTCTAGACCAGATGGGAATTGTGAATAAGTTAGTCTTACAAACTGAGCAATTAACCAAGACATATCGAGCCCGCGTAATCGTCGATCGTTTATCAATGACCGTTGAGCGTGGCGATGTGTTTGGTTTTCTCGGCCAGAACGGCGCAGGAAAATCGACAACCATTCGCATGGCTTTAGGATTGGTGCGCCCGAGTTCAGGACGGGTGCAAGTGCTCGGACACGATATGTCTCGCCGGTCGCGCGAAGCTTTGCAGCGCGTGGGGGCAATCATCGAGACCCCGGCCTTCTATGAGAACTTCTCTGGGCGGCAGAACCTGCGGATGCTGGCGGCCATGTCTGGAGGCGCCACTGCACGAGCCATTGAAGATGTGTTGGAGTTGGTTGGGTTGCGCGAACGTGCGGGTGATCCCGTGCGCGAGTATTCGCATGGCATGCGGCAGCGCCTCGGCATCGCCCAAGCGCTGCTGCCAAATCCCGAACTGATCATATTGGATGAACCAACCGACGGCCTCGATCCGCAGGGACTTGCTGAAGTCAGAGATTTGATCCGCAGACTGCGTGATGAGAAGGGTTTGACGATCATTCTCTCGAGCCATCTGCTGCACGAGGTTGAGCAGATTTGTAACCGAGTAGCGATCATCGATAGCGGACGGCTGCTGTATCAGGGTCCGGTCCAGGCGTTAATTGCGCAGGGGCAACGAATTAAATTGAAGACGGACCGGGTAACCGACGCATTCGAGTTGCTGGCGAGACAACGGCAACTCTCTGTCACTCGTAACGGAGATGAATGTCTCTATCTACATATTGCCAATGAAGAGATTCCTGACATCAACGCGCTGCTGGTCCAAAACGGTTTCCGCGTGATGGAGATCTATTCGCAGCAGGAATCGCTCGAAGAGGTGTTTCTGCGTCTCACACGCGCAGCGCGCTCGCCTGAAAAACCTAACAAATGATCCCGTCGGAGTCGCGGGTTCGAGTCTCGTCGGCACACCATTGATCAAA
>DATNEI010000022.1:0-13374 GCA_035606795.1 Pyrinomonadaceae bacterium | reverse complement strand
AGAGGCTTTCGGCACAAGTCGCTAATGCGGCTGGAGAATTCAGCTGCGATTTTGATCACATGACATTGCTGGTCACGCTCGACGAGCCATGGCTGGTTGATGTCGGATTTGGCGAGTCGTTCGTCGAACCGTTGAGAGTGGATGAACGCGGACCGCAGCTTCAGGCTGGCCGGGCTTATCGCCTCGAAGCCGCGGACCACTATCTGGTCGGTTTGCAGTTCGACGATCGGGAAAACGCCTGGAAGCCTTTCTATCGCTTTACGCTAACACCTTATGACTACCCGGACTTTGAAGCGGTCTGCCGTTTTCATCAGACATCGCCCGAATCGCACTTCACGCAAAACCGCATCTGCTCGATGTTGACCCCGAGCGGCCGCATCTCTCTCAGCGGCACGCGGTTGATCGTCACCGCAGGGGGCGAACGAAGTGAACAGCCCATTTCCACTCCGGAGCAGTACGAGCGGTTACTTCGCGAACACTTTGGAATTGCTATGTAGGCGGCTCGCTTCAGGATCAAACAGCTTCGGAAAGAATTGTCCCTCGATCTTATGACCGGATGGAATTGGGGGAACACCTGCAAGTAACGGCTCATCAGACGCTGAAGACACGCCATCGCGAAAGACATTGATCACCGCGCCTCGGCGGGGGCGATCGCTGCGATTTTCAAACGAGCCGTGCACCATGAGCGGATGATGAAATGAACACTGGCCGGCTTTCAACTCAATCGGTACAGGCTTGAACTCTTCGTTCTGTTTCTCACTCAGGACAGACCTGATCGCGTTCATGTCGTTGGCGAGCCCGGTGATGGGCAGAAGATTCCAACGATGGCTGCCGGGCACGTAATGGACGCAACCGTTTTCAATTGTCGAATCGTCCAGGCCAATCCAACAAGACAGATGGGCCATCGGCTCGGTGCGTCTCCAGTACGAATAGTCCTGATGCCACGCAACCACACCCCCGTGATGTGGCGGCTTCACGAACAGTTGGTCATGCCAGAATCGCACCGCGCCTTGCAACAGTTGCGATGAAGGCATCAGCACAGCGGGATTCCAAAGCAGATCATGAAACGCGGGCGAGATGCGCCACGCACCCAGCGCGTGAAACAGCACGGTGTTTGGATTGGTCGACTCGTTTGAATGGAATTCGTAGAAGAGTTCGTGGCCCGGATGGTTGGCTGTGATCAGGCCTGAGAGTTCGCGGCGAAGTTTTTCGATCTGTTCATCGCTCAGGACGTGGATGCCTGCGAGGTAACCATTTGCCTGGAAGAACTCGATTTGATCATTCGTGAGACGGTATTGATCCCACAATCCCGGGTGCGATGGAGTATCAAAGAGATTACCAATCGGAGCGGAATAGACAGACAGATCATTCATTGGGCGTTTGTGTCAGAAGCCCGACCGTAAGGGAGGGCTACTCTGGTTAACGCAGGATCCAATTTCTGACTAAGGTTGCCCTCCCTTACGGTCGGGCTTCTGACACGCTTACTTCACCGAACTCATCCCATCAATCACCACTCTCGCCACCGTGGGAATGATTTCGCGCTCGTTCGCATGATCGGTCGTGAAGGTCACCAGCACGAATTTCGCGCCATTCGCCAGCTCGATGTAGGCGGCGTCGTGGCGCGTCGTGCTTGTCCATCCTGCCTTTGACCAGAGTTTTACTCCGGTCATTCCCTGGAGAGCGATGCCGGAAAAGCCGTGGCCTTGATCGTCGTTGTCCGTCGAAGTGCCTGTGTAATCGCGCTTGAGCAACTCCATCATCTGGGCGCTGCGCGCTTGATTGACTGCGCGGCCGGTAACGATTTCGGCGAGCAGGCGCGCGGTTGCATCCGTAGTCAGTTTGTTGCGGTTCTCACCGTTCGGGCCGCGCGAAACTTTTTCGCGACCGTAGGCGTCTTCGCAAAACGTTTTTTGGTTGACGTTAATGTTCGTGTAGCCCAGCGACGTGTAATACCGATTGACCGCGTTCCGTTTGTACTGCCACTCTTCCATCTCTTTCGGCGATAACTCAAAACCGCCGGTCGTCTGCGTCAACACGTCCACCACGTACTGTGTGGCTTCATTCGAAGAATCGACGATCATGTCGCGGACGGCGCGTTTCAGCTCGGCCGTCTCCTGGATTTTCTTGTCTTCGAGCCAGCGGTGAACAGCGCCGAGATAAAAGAGTTTCACAACACTCGCCGGATAGATTCTCTCGTTGCCGCGAAAACTGGCTGTGGCTGGATGTTGGGGATCGCGCAGGTCGATGAGTGTAATTGAAAGTTGATTCTCGGCAAGTTTCTTGTCCGCAAATTTCGCCAGCGCGGCGTGCGCGGCATTGTTAACCAATTCCTGAAGCGAAGCCGGTGGCGTCGACTGTGCGAACGAACTTCGCGTTTGGGCGCAGACCGAAACGCATGCAAGAACCAACATCAGCAACGCCAGGCTGAACTTAATCTTCATTCGTCGTTCTCCTACTCTGTCGCACCAGGAAGAAATAGACCGGCAAACCCAGCGCGATGAAAAGCAGACTCGCAAGCGGCGGAGCCAGCAGCGACTCGTGCAGCGCCGCATAAAGATGACCGCCGCCGATCAACTTGATGGTTTGAACCATTGCCGCTCGCGCGTCCCAAACAATTCTTGCCAGCAGGAATGTAGTGACCACCAAATAGATGATGGGCACAACCGGATATCCGAACGTGCGATAAGGCCGCTCCGCATTAGGCATCCGGCGGCGAAAGATGAACACCGATCCGGCCACGAATGCATAGAAGAGCGTCAGCGAAAAGACTGCGGCGTCGGTCAACTGATCGTATGAACCCGAGAGCGCCAGCACGCCCGACCAAATACCCAGCACAATCAGCGAACGAATTGGCACGTGAGTACGCGGCGACAGTTTCGCCAAGCCGCTGAAGAACATCCGATCGCGCGCCATTGCGTAGGGCACGCGCGAAGTCGCGAGAATCGATGCGTGCAATGCGCCGAACGACGACGTCATCATGGCCGCAGCCATCAGCGTCAGGGCCATCGCGCCCAACAGGCGACGCACGACCTCGGCAGCGACCGACAATTTCGCCGAAACGCTGGCGACTTCCGTGGGCGTAAGCACGTGGTAGTAGCCCAGGTTCACGAACAGATACAGGCCCATCACCAGAAACATGCTGATAATCAAACCGAGCGGCAGATTGCGCTGAGGATTCTTAACTTCCCCGGCTAGAAACGTGATGTTGTTCCATCCGTCGTACGCCCACAGCGCGCCCAGCATCGCCGCGGCGAAACCTCCGAGTCCGCCCGTGGTGATGGCGACGCTTTCACAGGCGCCGCCTACATTCGCTTGCGATAAGTGCGACCAATCGCCGCCGCTAAAGAAGAACGCGCCCAGTCCCACGGCAATCAACAGCAGCACTTTGATTGAAGTAAGAAACGTGGCGACGCCGCCGCTAAACGTCACCGCCGCACAATTGATCATGACCGTGAGTGTGATGGCGGTGAGCGCCACAACCTGAAGTCCGCCGAACGGGACATTGACGAGCGGAACCGTAAAGAAGGTTTGATTCAACGCGCCCTTCAACAACTCATTCAGAAAGATCGCAAAGCCAACTGCGAGGGCCGCGGCGGACGCGCTGCGCGCAATCGCGAACTGGGTCCAGCCGTAAATGAATCCCCACGGCCGGCCGTACGCGTCGCGCATGATTCCGTATTCGCCGGCCGCGCGCGGAAACATGGCGAGCAGTTCCGCGTAAGTCAGGGCGCCCGCGAGCGACAACAAACCGGCGACCAACCACACAGTCAAAGCTTTGCCCGGTGTACCCACGTTGCAGGTCATCACGCGCGCTTTCAGAAACACGCCGGTGCCGATGACGTTGGCGACGTTGACGGAAATGGCGGCCACCAGGCCGAGGCCGCGAATTAGTTGCCCGTTAGTCAGTTTGGAGTTTGGGATTCGGGGGTTGGAGTTCATTCGATGTCAGTTTCTCGCGACTTTGATGTCAGTTTCTGGCGACTCTATTGTTTGGTTAGCGCGTCTTAACGTCTTACTTTTTTTTCGTTGCAGCTTTGGCTCGAATCTCGGCGAGTTCATTAAGAAAGTCCTGCCGCTCTTTCGCGGCTTCAGCGGCGCGTTTCGACTTGTTCGTTAAATACCTCTGACCTCTTATCGGCGAATTCTGCAGCGAGTCAGCCCAGCCGCGAAGTTGGCGAGAAATGTTCTCTGCTTGCGATTTCAAATTTGAAATTTCAGATTTGAAATTCTTAAACGGTTTCAGGCGTTCAAATAAACAAAGCATTGAGCGGACTTCGCCGGCAGAACCTCTCGCAATATAGATAAAGGTGAGCAACTCTTGCGTGGCACCGCGCTCAAATCCTTCGGCAATGTTGTTCGATACGGAAACCGCGGCTCGTTCAATTTGGTCCCTCAGGCTATATCTGTTCCTGAATTCTAAACGTGAGGTGAAGTCGTAGACTTGAATTGCTAATTCGATTGCTCGATTCCAAACTGGCAGCTCTTCGAATCTTGTGTAAGGCATGGTTGATCTCCTTGAGTGGAAGTTGATAAAGCCTTCGATACAAACGATTCCAGATTCGAAATTCGAGATTCGAAATTCCAGATTCAAATCCTGACTCTCATTTAAGAAATAAAGCTTCGAGAATCAGAGTCCCGCCTCAACGATGAGTTATTCTGGAACTGGGATCTGCAATCCTGAAACTTGAAACTTGAAACTTGAAACTGTGTTCTTACCACACCTCATTGAACAACAGATCCTCGTAACTATCCCGCTTGCGAATCACTTCCGCTCTTCCGCCTGCCCTCACCAGCACCGCCGCCGGCAGCGGGCGCCCGTTATACGCAAACATTTGCGAGAACGAGTACGCGCCCGAGTTCAATAACGCCAGCACTTCACCAGGCGTAACGTCGCGCGGCAGCAAACGATAGTCCGGCAAGCGCCCTTCTCGCTCAATGTCAAAATACACGTCGCCCGAATCACACAGCGGGCCCGCCACTTTGTATTGCGCGTCCGGAAGATCACAGGCGCGCGACGCCGAAATCAGGTGGTAGTACCACTTGTAATTATTCATCGATAGCAAAAGGCTATAGCCCGCGTCCGTCAACAACCACACATCGCCCGTCTCAGGTCGCTGCTTGATGTTTTGCACTCTGGTGAGGACAACTCCAGCATCAGAGATGATGCTGCGACCCGGTTCAAGCAAAATCGTAACCTTGTCGAGCAGATGCTCCGCTTCCGCATCTTTCGCGGATTCGCGCGCGACGCGCAACGCTTCCGCGAGCACCTCTGAAGGTTCCAGTTCCGCGCCCAGCATGTCGCGTTCGTGTTCAGGCAGCTCGTCCGCTTGCGAACGATCGCGTAAATAGTTGACCGGAATGCCCCCACCCAGATTGATGTGCTCAAGAGTCAAACCGGTCTCGCGATGAATCGTCACCAGGTGATTCCACATGCTCTTGAACGCTTCCGCGAAAGGCTCGACGTCCGGAGTTTGCGAGCCGACGTGAATGTGAATGCCGCACACATGAACGAGATCCGGATATTCAAGACTGCGGCGAAACGCATCCAGAACTTCCGAGGACGAGATGCCGAACTTTGAAGTCAGCAGCGCGGTCTGCAATCCGAGGTGTGAACGCGTGCCAATCTCCGGGACCAAACGCAAAGCGATCCGCGCCGGCGGCATTCCTGAATTCAGTTGCGCGCGCGCCCGCCGCACGGCGTCTTCGACCAAGCTGATTTCGTAAACCGAATCGACGTTGATCGCATAGATCCCGGCGCGCACCGCCTCGTCTAACTCTTCGTTGGTCTTACTGGTGCCGTTGAAAATGATTTGGTCGGGGCGAAAGCCAACCCGCAGCGCCTTGAACAATTCACCGCCACTGTTGACTTCGATGTCGATGCCCGCCTCGCGCACCACGCGCAGCACGGCCATGTTCGAGTTGGCTTTCGACGCGTAGCAGAATTTGATGGGGCGATCGACTTGCCTGGCGGCGGCTTGCAGGCGCGCGATGTTCGACCTAATGCGCGACTCCGAAAACACAAACAGCGGCGTGCCGTATTGATAGGAAAGCGCGGTCGCATCCGCACCGCTGATGAACAGATGACTGTTTTCGCGCGCTTCCAGAAAACCTGGAATCGTCCAGGCAGGCGCAGTAAGAATGTTTGACATTTGTAGCAACGACCCGCACGCACGGGTCAGGCGAGATTAAACTGGCACGCACGACGGGTCAAGAATAATGGCTGGCAGGCTTGCCAGATAGAGAAAAACTCTAACCCACGATGTTCACTTAGGAACGCTAAGGTTATGACGGTCCGAATCGTGAGCGGTACTCAGTTGCATAAATGAATCCGAGGTCACGGCTCGTTGGTCGCCAGTCGACTTCAGTTGTTCACATAGTCGTTCACAGTTGCGCGATCATTTCCGCTGGGTTCCAGTAGGCTCGCACGGTCTGAATTTTTCCGTCGTCGTTGACTTCGAACACGTCGATGCCTTCGAACTTCACTTCTTTTCCGGTCGTGCTGGTTCCGTTTCCGATCCATTTCACTGCCGCTCCATTACCCGCAACGAACACAGACTCTTCCGTCAGTCCCACGCTCTTGAAGTTCTTGCAGATCGAAGTCAGGAATTCGCGAATTGCGTCGCGTCCGCTGATAGCGGGCGAGCCGACGGGGTCATACGTCGTGCCGTCTTCGGCAAATGTGTTGGCAAACGCCTCAGCGTCCATGGCGCGAATCGCTAAAAAATAGGCGCGCACCGCACGCGAGATCTTTTCAGGTGAAATCTGTTCGCTCATAGTGGTTTTCTTTGCGGTCCTTTGCGGCTTTGCATCCTGGCGTAAATGGAAGTGCTTGAACCAATCTCACGCAAAGACGCAAAGTCTTTTTCTTATTCTTCAACTCTGAGCATTCGCCCTTTCCCGCTCTTTCTCAACCAGAACCCGCCGCAGGATTTTACCTGAAAGAGATTTGGGAATCTGTTCGATGAATTCGACCACGCGAATTTTTTTGTAACGCGCGACGCGGTCGGCTACGAATCTGATAAGTTCGTCTTCCGACGCCTCGGCTTTCAAAACTACGAACGCTTTCGGAATCTCGCCGGCCTCGTCATCCCGGCACGGAATCACCGCCGCATCCGCAACTGCCGGATGCGTCAAGAGCACCGCTTCCAATTCCGCGGGCGCAACTTGAAATCCTTTGTACTTGATCAGTTCCTTAACCCGATCGACGATGAAGAAGTGGCCGTCTGCGTCGGCGTAACCGATATCGCCAGTGTGCAACCAGCCATCCTTGTCGATGGTGCGGGCGGTCGCTTCAGGGTTGTTTAGATAGCCTTTCATGTTCTGCGGACCGCGCACGCAAACTTCACCTTCTTCATTTGGTCCGAGTTCTGCGCCGGTCGCGGGATCAACCAACTTGCATTCAGTGTTGGGCGCGGGTGGACCAACCGATCCGAGTTTTGCTTTCGCAGGATCAGCGGGGCTGCTGTGCGTGACCGGACTCGTTTCAGTCATGCCGTAACCCTGGCGAATGCTGCAACCGATGCGCTGGGTGCAAGCGCGCGTCAATTCAGGTCCGAGCGGCGCAGCGCCGGAAAAAATTACCTTCAGACTTGAAAGATCGTACTTCTCGACCAGCGGTTCTTTCGCCAGCTTCAAAACAATTGGCGGCACGACGTGCGACAGCGTCACCCGATACTCTTGAATGGCCGCCAGAAATTGTTCCAGGTCGAATCGCGGCATCGTGATAATCGTCGCACCCATGTGCAGCCCCATATTCAGCACCACCACTAATCCGTAGATGTGAAACAGGGGCAACACGCACAGCAGTGTGTCGTCGCGATGAAAATAATCAAGCCCATCCATCTGCCGCACGTTGGCGACCAGGTTGTAGTGCGTGAGCATCACGCCCTTCGGCAAGCCGGTTGTGCCGCTCGAGTACGGCAGCGCCACTAGATCTTCTTTCGGATTGATTTCGACGTGAGGAACGTTACCGTCACCTGCAAGCAACGCGGCGAACGGAGTCGTGCCTTCCGCTTCACCAAACACGAACTGTTCTTCAATCTTAGCGGCGCCGGCGGCTGCGCGTGCCTTGTCGATGAACGGCGGCGCAGTCACCAAAAATTTCGCGCGCGCATCTTTTAGCTGGAAGGCTGCTTCCTCAGCCGTGTACAGCGGGTTCAGCGTGGTGTTGACGCCGCCGAGCATGGCGACAGCATGAAAGATGAGCGCGTATTCGGGACAATTCGTGCTGAAGATGGCGAACACGTCGCCTTTCTTGAAGCCGCGCCGGTCGAGACTGGCCGCGACTCGCCGCACAGCGTTTTCAAATTCACCGTAGGTCAGAGTTCGGCCGGTCGGCCCGTCAACGAGTGCCGGCTTATCTTTGATTGGCCCCGCGGCGTTGAAGATGAAGTCGGTGAGCGAAACTTCAGGAATGCTGACATCAGGGTATGGCCCGCGAAATATCATAAAGAGTGACGAGCGCGGACTGGAGCGCAAGCGTCCCGCTTGCACGGTTGAAGCCCGAAAATCGTCGTCGCAAGCGAGACGCTTGCGCTCCAGTCCCACTCCAAAGAGCCGTCACTATACATGATTCGGCTGACCGAACGGCAGCAAAGATGTATATTGACGCAACCTCAATCATGACCGATATCCAGAGACCGCTCCACATCATCTGCTTCGCCACCTTCTTCAAGGGCGGTGATTTCCTGCGTGAATGCAAAGCTCAGGGAGGCAAGGTCACGTTGGTCACTAAAGAAAAGATGCTCGATGAAGACTGGCCGCGCGACGTGCTGGATGAAGTGTTCGCCTTACCTAATGACGCTTCAGTTGAGTTGTTTCTGGATCTGGTTGCCCACATTGCGAAAACGCACAAACCCGATCGCATTATCGCCCTGGAAGAATTCGACGTGGTCGTAGCGGCCCTCGCCCGCGAACACCTGTGCATGCCGGGCATGAGCAGCTCAACCGCCAAAACTTTTCGCGATAAATACGCGATGGCGGTCAAGGCGCGCGATGGCGGCGTCACGGTTCCCGAATTCGTGCCGGCAATAAACAACGAAGAGGTGGCGGATTACATGAAACGCGTTCCGCCGCCGTGGGTTTTGAAACCACGCTCAGATGTTTCTGCGATCGGCATCCGGAAACTCGACAGTCCAGATGAAGCATGGGCGGCCATCGAAGAGTTGAATAAGCGCGAAGCCTTGCGCGAACGCGCTTCGTATCACGTGCTGGCGCGCTTCATTCCCGGTGAGGTCTTTCACGTTGATTCGTTGGTATATGACGGGCGGGTCATCTTCGCCGGTGTGAACAAATACGGCCGGCCACCATTGCAAGTTGCGCACGGCGGCGGCGCTTACGTTTCGCAAACCGTTCCGCACGACTCACCTGAGAAGAAGAAGCTGCTGGAAATAAATCGCCGGCTGATCAAAGCGATGAAAATGGAAACCGGAGCGACACACGCCGAATTCATCAAAAGTGAAGCCGACGGTGACTTTTATTTTCTGGAGATCGCTGCGCGCGTCGGTGGCGCCTACATCGCCGATGTTTTGGAAGCAGCGTCGGGAGTCAACTTGTGGCGCGAGTGGGCCAGGATGGAAATGTCGGCCGGCGCGAAACCGAAACTCAAGCCGCGCAAAGAACATGCCGGCATCATCTTGTCATTGGCGAAGCAAGAGTTCCCCGACACGTCTGGTTACGACGAAACGGAAATTGCTTACCGCGTGAAGAAGAAGCATCACGCGGGCTTGATTGTGCGCTCGCAGCGGCCCGAACGCGTCACTGAATTGCTGAACGATTACGCGCGTCGATTTGAAAACGACTTCATCGCGGTGCTGCCACCGCTGGAACGGCCGGAGTGAGAGATCAGCCGCAGATGAACGCGGATATGCGCAGATCAGAATTGGTTCATATCCGCGAACATCCGCGCTTATCCGCGGCTAATTGAGCATGAAAAGGATTCCGTCCAACTGGTTCGAAGATTTCTTTCACGGCATTACGCTCGATCTCTGGCGCAAGGCGATCCCGCCTGAACATACTAAGGCTGAAACTGAATTTCTGCTCAAGGTTCTAAACTGTAAACCAAGCGCGGCCGTGCTTGATGCGCCGTGTGGGAACGGACGGCTATCGTTTGAACTGGCGAAGCACGGATATCGGGTGACGGGTGTTGATATTTCGGAAGAGTTTATTGACGAGGCGCGCATGAAAGCTGCGGATCAACCGCCCGCTACCGCCGGCGGTTCTGACTCCGCAGCGCGAACTGAATTCATTCTTGGCGACATGCGCAGCATCGCAGGTCACGCGATCTACGACGCGGCGTTCTGTTTCGGAAACAGCTTCGGGTTTATGGAATATGCGGATATGGAAGCATTTCTGCGAGGTGTTGCCCGAGCGCTCAAGCCCGGCGCGAGATTCGTTGTCAACACCGGCATGGCGGCAGAGTCGGTTCTGCCGGACTTCGAAGAGCAGAGCTGCCACGAAGTCGGCGACATCACCACGACCATTAAAGAGCGTTACAACGCGGCTGAAAGTTGTGTCGATAGCGAATATGTTTTCGAATGGGACGGTAAAAAGGAATCACGCTTCGCCAAGCACTGGATTTACACCGCAGCCGAAATTCGCCGGATGCTCGAGCGCGCGGGATTCCAGATCGTCGAGTGCTACGGATCGCTGAAACAGGAACCGTTCAAGTTGGGTTCGCGGGAATTGTTTGTTATATCAGAAGTCCGATCCTGAGGAAGGGCAACATCCATAAAAATCAGCCGCGGATTAACGCGGATTTGCGCAGATAGGAACCGGCCCAAAATGTGTTCTGATCCGCGTTTATCCGTGTGAATTCGCGGCTAACTGTCGTCTCGGCCTTCGGACACCTTCTCCAGCGGCCAAATGTCCACATCGATCTCTTCGGCGTAATTCAGCACCGGCTCGCCCCTGCGCGCCCGCAAACCCAAAGCTTCAATCATCGTTGACTCGTAAGAGTTCATCGTGGCTTTGTGCAACGGCCACGGCGCGTGCGAGATTCGCGCGCGGTGGATATCGTCACCGTCTTCTACGTACAGGCAATAACGCTCCGTGAGAAAAAATTCGAGCGAATCAGGATGTGAGAACGGCACGGTCCCTTCGATATTCCAGGAAGCCTGAAAACGCGCCGGCGGATCATCTGTGCGCCGCAGCGCGTAATCGATTGTGTCGCCGTGCTGTTCAAGATCGATGGCTGCGTTGAAGTACGGCAGATGGTAAAAGGTGCGCGCGCCCATTACTGCCGTCACGCTGTTGCAGTCGAGCGAGAAGAAATAAACGCCGGGTACGCGATCGTAATGCACGTAAGTACGCACGTTCAGTTCGTGCGCTGCATCGAGGCCGGGCACCGCCGGCAGGTACGGCGGGAGAGCTCGGATGTCCCACATCGTGAACGGAATGATTCCAATCCACGCACTCCCGTCGAAAGTATCAATCTCGAGTTGTTCGGGAACCAGCGCGCGCAGCTCAGCTTCTTCAATGCGCCAGTGCATGAAAAGAAGCTTGCCCCATTTTTGATGCATCAACGGCTGGCCCTCAGGCCGCTCGCGAATTGTCATTCTCTCCAGCTCAGTCAGATGTTTGCGATTCATGTGTAGTTATAGCGGTGGGTCGCCGGGACCAGCTTGATGTTCGGAGTTCACGTGAATCGAGCTATCGTCCGCATCAAGATAAAAATGATTTGTCCCTGCTGATTCGTTCTGCGGATCCGCCGTGATCTTGTACCACGACGTACCGTCTGCTTTGGGGGTCACCGACAAGTTGAAAACGTACCCGTCAGTGATTGCAGGATCGCCGGCGAATTTTGAACTTAGGAACTGCTCCTTTACCAACTGATCGAGCGTACCAAAGGTTCGTTTGTGAGTATTAAAGTATTGGACCTCAAATGCCGCGATAGATTTAAGGTTCTGAATAGTCGCGGCTTCATTGCCTGAGCGCGTCGCCGCTTTCCAGCCCATCACTGCGGCGCGGCCTAGCACCCCGAGAACGAGCACACAAACTCCTATTACGGCTGCTGCGTTGATGAGGATCTTTTTCGCTTGCTTAGTCATAGAGCGCGTCAGCCAAGCTACTGGCTGTTCGAATTATTGTTCACCGACCGCTTGAACGATCCTTCTTCGCAGAACTGCTGAACCGGAGTGAACAGATTCTGGCAATTGCTGTCGGTACTGAGATTGACGCGGCGACATTGTTCTATCTTCCATTGGGCCGCTTTAAAGAACTCGTGCTGTTTTGGAACATTATCGCAGAAGCCGGGCGTCGGCTTACTCGCGTCGAGACAGACGCGCACGAAGATACTGGTGGAGATCGCCTTACCAATTCCCGGTTCCGCTTTGTATCGCGAAATTGCTTCGTCGACGCATCCTTGATTGTCAGTGTTCTCTCCGAAATTTTTCGCTTCGGTCGCGATCGCTTTTGCTTTGCCGACAATGGCGTCTTTGTTTCGATAAATCAGGAAGCCGCCCACAGCGATCACGCCGATAACAAGTACTACAATGATCGCGAGAACAATCAGCAGAGCTTTCAACCAGCCAGGCATAGGGAGACCTCCGAATTCCAATTTGCCGCGGATTAACGCGGATGACACAGATCGGGCAAAGAGCGAATGACAGCTTAGGCGAGTATCTCTTTGCTACTGATGTCTTGATCCGCGTCGATCTGCGTTCATCTGCGGCTGATCTGCTTTCCTTACTTCAAATGCTTATCCAACCAATCCAGCACCGTGTTGTACCAGAAAACTGAGTTGCCGGGCTTCCCCACCCAGTGACCTTCGTCCGAGAAATCGACGAGCTTTGATTCGACGCCCATTCGTTGCGCGGCCGTGTACAGTTGCAACCCTTCAGTCACCGGCACGCGAAAATCGAGATCATTGGTGATGACGAGAATTGGCGTCTTGAAGTTCTGCACAAAATTATGCGGCGACCATTTCTCATACATCGGTTTGTTTGTCCAGGGCGTGCCTTTAAATTCCCACTCGGGAAACCAAAGCTCTTCAGTCGCGCCATACATGGCCGTTAAGTTGTAAACGCCATCGTGCGAGACCAGCACTTTGTAAGTGAATCGCGGATCGTTGTTGTGGCCTTCGATCCAATCGATCATATATCCGCCGTAGCTCGCGCCCGCGGCGCCGATGCGGTTCTTGTCCACGTAAGGAAGGTTCGCCGCCATGGCGACGCCGTTGCTGATATCAACGAAAACCTTGCCGCCCCAGTCACCGGAAATCTCGCTCACGAAGCGTTGGCCGTAACCGGTCGAGCCGCGCGGATTCGGCATGAACGCAACGTAGCCATCGCCCGCGTACATTTGCGGGTTCCAGCGGTAGCCCCAGTTATCGCCCCAGGCGCCCTGCGGTCCGCCGTGAATCAGAACTACCAGCGG
>DATNEI010000003.1:0-11445 GCA_035606795.1 Pyrinomonadaceae bacterium | reverse complement strand
CTCTCCGTGTCTCCGCGTCCCCGTGTCTCCGTGTCTCTTCTTCAATGACCAAGTTGCCATTGCTTAATTACATCAAACGGATGCACGAGCATGATGATTTCCAAGAGCAGACTATCTCTAATCCAAAACAAGAGCACAATTTCAGTCGCGATAAAAATTGGCAACGACCGCAGCCAGCCCAACTTTCTCGCGATCAAGAACCCGACTCCACAACACAAGATATCCCCGAGTGAATTTACGACCGTGTCGCCGCGATAACCGAGAAACGCGGTGGTCGCCCGATAGCGATCAATCACTGCGTTCGAATTCTCGAGGATCTCCCAGACCGCCTCCATTGCTATCACTATCAAAAGCCGCCAGGCCGTCGAAAGGTCTCGCTTGATAAGGAAACGCATGATGACCAGCAACAGACCCGCGAACATGAATCCGTGCATCAGGTGCGTAAAGCTGTACGGATCGAGAAACGTTTGCGACGTCAACGAACCCCAGGCATTCGACGTCCACAGAAACGGGCGGCATTCACACCACCATGAGCGACCTTGCCTGTGAAGCTGCCAAGCCGCGGCGGCAAGAATCAAGCCGATTAGGATCGACGGCAGGATTTTTCGTTGTGATTGACTGGCCAAGAAAGGAAGGCGCGCACCCGATCAGCCGAGAGCGTCAAGGCATTGGGTTAAATTACGTCGCCGGCACGTAAACATGGGCGTGTTGCGCAGCGTGAAGCAACTGGCTTTGGTTTCCCGCAACTCCTGAAACATGTCGAGAAAATCCGAAGGCTTGTCAGTCTCGAAAGTGACTACAAATTCCTGATCGTCCAGACCGAACGAGTAAGTCGTGTGCAATTTCACGGACCGATACTTCGAGCCGATCCTCTGATACTCGTCCATCATTTCCTGACGCTGCTCCTGCGGCCGCGCGTACCACTCGTGAGTGCGCTGCACCGGGCAAACAAACAGGTACTCAGCCTCTCCCGGCACAATATGCGTGCGGTCCTCTGCGTGATCGGAGCAATCCTTCTCAATGAACATGCTGCGTTTGGTCATTGAGAGAAATGACGCAGTCGCCTCGACATATTTCGCCATCGGCGTGCTGTTCAGCAAACCAGTCATCTCTTGAAATGGTTCGAGGTCGTAGCCGATGCGCCAGATCAGGAAATCCGCGTTCGCGCGCCAGCCCACGGTCGAGTACGTGTGGATCAGCAGGTCGCGACGAAAATCATCGACCGTCTCAACGAATTGCTGTTTGCAATGTTGCTTGTCGGCGTCATCCAGCATGCGCCATTCGGGACGCGCTCGGTAAAAAATGAAATTGACGAATTGACGTGGAAGCTTTCGTTTGTGCTCTTCCAATTCCTCGACATTCGGCGCCAGACGCAAAGCGCCTCGAGCGGAATTGTTTGGAGACTCGTGTTCAGTACTCATTGAAGACTTAAACGATTGCGACGCGACTGCGTTTTTTGCTTACAACAACTTCGAGCGAAGCGCGCACCTATTCTGCTGTGAGTCAATGGGCTTTTGCAACTTGACCCATCCCACCGATCAACATCCCAATTAAGAGTTGCCTACCAGCACCCCGTTGTCATGCGCGTGTTATACTGCCCGCTGTTCCACGAAATCACTGCTGGAGTTTCAAGCATGAAGTTTCGCACGACGCTGCTTCTGATTGGCTCTGTCGCTCTTTTCGGCGCGAGCTGCAATAAACAAACAACTACCGCGCCCGGCGCCAACGCAAATACTGCCACGAAATCTGACGCGACACCGGATCCCTTTGCGGCGACCCGTGGAGTCTTCGCGAAGGACTGCCAATCGTGTCATGGCGTGGACGGGAAAGGCGGGCCGGTGAAACTCGACGACGGCACGCGTTTGAAAGTTCCGAGCTTTCGCGAAGGTCACGCTCTGCGACATCCGGATTCAGACTTCCGAAAACAAATTGTCGAGGGCGGCGACGGTATGCCCGCATTCAAAAGCAAACTTTCGCAGCAGCAAATCGATGATTTGATCAAGTTCATTCGCCAGGAGTTCCAAGGCGGCATCACGCCGCCTGCGGAAAAATCGGCAGAGAAAAAGATGTGAGCAGTGGGCGGTTGGCAGTGAGCAGTGAGCAGTGGGCGGTGGGCAGTGGGCGGTGGGCAGTGGGCAGTGGGCAGTGGGCGGTTGGCAGTGAGCAGTGAGCAGTGAGCAGTGAGCAAAGACGTTAGGCAGTTTAACTAATGCCTTCTGCCTTCTGCCTTTTGCCTTTTGAAATTTACTATTCACCATTCACGATTTACTATTTACGCGCACATGCACCCATAGCTCAGTTGGATAGAGCGTCTGACTTCGAATCAGAAGGTCGCACGTTCGAGTCGTGCTGGGTGCACCAGACATTCAAAACCATCTGCAGGAGCGCGTGGCAGAAACAAAAAGGCCGGAGTAACCCGGCCTTTTTTGCGTTTCAGACTGAGACCAGGAAACTATTTTTCAGAAGACTTCCCACCGGACTTAGTCTCGGCCTTACTTCCGGCAGTCCCGGCAGTCCCAGCAGTCTCCGGCGCCTTCTTTTCGGTTGTAGTCGCCGCCAGTACAGTCCGCGTCAGACGCACATTTCCATTGATCCCGCTGATCGTAATCGCCGAACCGCCGCTGCCGATTTTGGCAGTGTAATGCGACCCGTATTCGTCCTTGTCCACGGTTACATTGGAAATCTCGGAACGCACGCTGCCGTTCATTCCCTTCGCAATCAGGTCTGCGTTCAGTTCATTTCCCAGACGTAATTCGATATTGCCGTTGATGCCGCTCACGCGCGCACCCACATTCCCAAGTTTGTTGAGGCCAACTGAAACGTTCCCGTTGATGCCGGTGAGTTCGGCGGCATCGTTGGCCGCGCCTAATTCAACTTTGCCATTGATTCCCTTCGCTTCGATGGCGCCGTCGACATCACCGCTGGTCACGTGTCCGTTCACGCCTCTAATTGCCAGCACGATCGCGCGCGGCGCCTTGATCGTCACATCCTCGTTCGCTTTCGTCCCGAACAGATGCTCAAAGAAGCCGTGACTGACCTGACGGCCTTTCACGATTAACCCAGTCGCAGTCTGTTCGACCGTGACTTCGCGGCGGTTCATGGCATCGCGACTACCAGCCGTGCGCAGCACGTAAACCTCTGCGGTTTTCGTGTCTGAAGTTTCAACGTCAACCTTGCCGTTGATGCCCGTGATTTCGACGCGCGCGCCGGGCTGCAATTCAAACGTCTTGCGAATTTCTTCCTTTAGGTCGCCCTGTTCCTCCCGGCCCGCCGCGCCGACGACTCGACTCAAACCCTGGCGGACGCCACCGTTCGATCGCCAAAGACCAAGCGCCGCTGCCGCCAGAACCAAAACTGCCACAATTGCTACACGTTTCATTCTTTTCCGTCCTCCGATGCAACGGTAATCTGCCGTTAGTGCGAGAACGATTGCCTAAGGTCGAATGTTCCCACAACTTCAATGAGTTTCCCTCTTAACTAGTAAGACGTTTAGTTCAGGCCGCGATTAACAGGACTAATGTTCTTTTCGCAGAAAGACCGGAAGGGCGCCGGCGCTGATACTGCAACTCTTATAAGAAGATCAGGGCTTGCCCGGCGGTGACGATGTCTTCACGGTCATTCCATCGACCAGGATTTCAGAGAGCCGGGACATTAACAGATAACCGGGATTGTCGACCGACCAAATCACCTGGGGCATTTCATCGACGGTAATTGCCATCGCGATTTTGCCCTGCTTGGTGTAGAGAATCGCAACGCAACTGCGCAGCGCATCAAGCGCACCATACTTGCTCGCAATCGGCACATCCGGCATTGACCTGCCAATCGAATTGCGTCCCTGCTCCCGCTTCATCAAATCGATCATTTGCTTCGAAGCGTCTTGGTTGACGATCTCGCCGCGCTCGAGCTTCTCCATGATTTGCACCATCTCGCGCGGGCTCGTCGCTCCCAGTCCGAAACGCTTGAGATTGTCGCCCAGCTTCCCTTCCTTGCTTTCGCCACCGCCACCGACGCGGCGCATGATCCGAGTGTCTTTGAAGCCGAGCGAATTCATCCTTTCATTTACTGCATCGGTTGTCAGGTAATCCAAAACCATGTTCGTCGCCGTGTTGTCGCTGAGCAACATCATGAGACGGAGGCAGTCCTGGAAACTCAGACGCAGGCCGTCTCCCAATTCGGGCAAGATTCCTGAACCGGCATAGCGCGCCGCCTTGGTCAGCACAAGTTCGTCGGTCCATTTAGCTTTGCCTTCGGCAACCCGCGCGAAGGCTTCAATCATGACTGCGATTTTGATCGTGCTGGCCGTGCGCACGCGCTCGTCGCCGTTGAATGAGTAGGTTTCACCCGTGTCAAGATTCTTCGCGAACAGGAAGACTTTGCCTTTGAACGGAGCGATTTCCGCGCGGACGCGGGAATCGAGTGAGTTTGTTTGAGCCGCGATTGAAGAAGCTACGATCAGCAGTGCGACACCCGGAAGTATGGAACGCGAAATGATATTCATGGGCCGCGGGTATAACAAAAATGGCGCAGGCTGACAACCGATGAATCGCTCGGAAGAGAAATGACATGCGGCTCTGCCGCCCGATGTGCGGTAAGGCTGTGCCTTACCGATATGGTTACCTTTAATGAAATCTTCCTCGGTTCGAGGCACAGCCTCGAACCGAGGAAGAAGGACAGTGCCCGCGTAAGTCGGAAGGGCAAGCCCTTCCGCACATCAAGCGGCAGAGCCGCAATTCAGTACCGCACCCGCACGCGATAGCTCAACGTGGCTTCGCCGTCTTTCGCCACAGGCACATTGAACTGCGCCGCAAACGCCGCGGTCTTCTTCGCTTCAAAGCTCGAGGAAACCATTTCCAAATCGCCACCGATCGGCTCGTTGACGATCACCGTGACCGGGCCATCTTTGTGATTGCGAATCTTAATTTCGTAGGCGTACTCATAAACATTGCGCGCGATCACTTTGTAATCCGTCTGCTTTCGCTCGGCGACAATGTCGAAAGCATCGCCTACTTTCACGCGCACGTCTTCGTCTTTAGGCGTGTGGTCGATTTTGTCTTCGCCAATGAACTGCTGATTGCCGGTCGCGTCTCTCTTGTAAAGGCGAATGGTCCCGGCCGGCAGAGGCATGCCGAGTTTGTTCTGTTGCGAGTTGCGAAACTGAACATACACGCCAACTTTCTCTTTGATTGGCTGTCCGGGATTGTTGTAATTCGAGTAATAATAGCGCTGGCCGCTAATCACGAACTCTTTCTTCACATCGAAGCCCGCGGCTTCAAGCAGTGAAACCTGTTTCGTTTCGTTGTCGCGAATCGTCGCCGGCCGCTGCAGCGTGTACAAGTGGTATTCAAAAAATCCCTGCTCCTGGAATTGGGATTCGGTTTCCGCGCTCTTCCGCGCCATCGCGTCCGCTACGGCGTAGTTGCGCTGTTCCGAAACGCGGTTCACGTCGCCGGCAACAAGTTGGAGTCGCGCATCTTCAAAAGTAGCGCCACTCGAATTCATCAGCGTCACCCAACCCTGGACATCGCCTTTTGTATCGTCGGCATTAACCACCAGGACGTAATCCGCCTTCCAGTTCATGCCGTTCGTCAGGTAACTCGCTTCTATGGTTTGCGTGCCGGCTTCACGGTTCTCGAGGTCCCAGACCAGCGTCGGCGTCGCAACCAGATTCTTCGGCACGTCGGGGAAACGCATCTCAATGATGTTTGTCGGGTTGATGACTATCTGGCCGTTGATGCGCCACACCTGTCCGGCGTTATTCGACAACAGCGTGGCTTGCACCGGTTCGAAAATCTCGGAGTTGTTCTGGTAACGCCGCAGCACCAGCGTAATTTCCTTCCCCACAAATTTGTCGAGCAGCTTGGCCGGATTCAAAAGGTCGTATTGATAGTTCTGTTCCAGTATCCGCAGCGCGGTCGGCGACAGGAGCGACGCCAGGTGCACGGTCTCAGGCCTAATCTGGGCCGTCACATCGGCAAATCTCAACGCAATTCGACCCGCCGGCAAATTCAGGCGGCGCGTTTCGCGCACTAAACCTAAATTCGAGTTGTAAACGGTAATGTTAACCGACTGACGATCCTTCGCCGTGGTTGTTTGTTCTGATGTCTGTGCAATTGCCGCGGCGCTTCCCGCGACACAAAGAATCATCGCCCTCGCAATTTTCAAAAAGTATTTCATTGTTAAGAACCTCCACATATCTTCCCGCGCACAATCTGAGTGCGTACTGATAGAACGGTCTGGTCGCGAACGCTTGCGCAGAATATCAGAAAGGCCATCGGTTCAAGGCTTAAGTGCCTGCCTTGCGCACGAAGATCGCAATTGGTAGGTTTGTCGCGTCAAATGGAGCAGCGCAACAAACGGCG
This sequence comes from Pyrinomonadaceae bacterium, assembly GCA_035606795.1. Taxonomy (GTDB): domain Bacteria; phylum Acidobacteriota; class Blastocatellia; order Pyrinomonadales; family Pyrinomonadaceae; genus UBA11740. The sequence goes on along the minus strand of DATNEI010000003.1, from coordinate 5,086 downwards.
AGTAGTTATCACGACTTCCGGCGAGCATGCCCGGCGCGTTTCTCCGTCGCGGCGGAATCGGAAAGCGGGGCCGCGCGAATGGGTGCTCGCGCTGGTTGTGATTGGCGCTGCTGCCCTCGCTACCTTCCTCGCGCTGTTCTTGACGAGTCGCCCGTACGATCCGATGAGTTCAACCGTGGAACCGCAGCAATCAGTGCCCCAGGGCCAGTTGCAATTGCAACCGACACCTTCGCCGTCGGCTTCACAAATGCCAACGGCTAAACCGACTTCTTCGGTTCCTCAAGAACCTTCAGGCGAGGCCGCATCTCCAGCACCTGATGACGCCACCATCCAACAAAGCATCGAACAGGCTTTTCATTCTGACTCAGCGCTCGCAGACCTCGATATCAGCACGCTCGTTGAAGGTGGCCACGTGACAGTCGTCGGCTCGGTGCGATCGTTAGAACTAAAGCAGCGAGTTGCGCGCACAATTCGCGGCATCAAAGGCGTCACCGCGCTCGACAATCAGTTGGTGGTGATTGAAGCCACGCCGGAATGAAGAACTCCGAGATCCAATGTCCAACGTCCAATGTCCGCGTCCGACGTCCAAAGTCCGATGTCCAACGTCCAAAGCCATGTCAGTTGTCAGATCCGTGGAGATGCAAGAAAGAATTTCGGACGTTGGACCTTGGACGCGGGACTTTGGACTTCGTCACGTCGTCCAACCGCTGCTAAAATAACCGCATCGAAATTTCCGAGTTTTTGAAAGTGTTTGCGAATGCTGAAGAAATTATTCCTAAGTTTTCTATCGATAACCGCGATATTGGTCGGCCTTGCCTCGGCATCAGCCGTCCAGGCCCAGGCCCCGGCTGCCGAGACTATTGTGGTCTTTCCCTTTGAGAATCAGTCGAATCATCCCGAATACAACTGGATCGGTGAGAGTTTCTCAGATGCGCTTTCCAGCCTGCTTAACAAGCCGGGTCTGATCGTGGTCACGAGCGACGAACGAGCTGTCGCTTTTCAACGACTGCATCTGCCGCTGACCGTGCTGCCTTCTCGCGCCACCGAGATCAAGATTGGCCGCGAGCTTAAAGCCACGATGATCGTCATCGGAAACTTCAGCGTTAACTTGCCTACCGCGCCGGCAGATAAACCGAGCGGAAGCGGTGAAACCAAGCTGGCGACCATTATGGGTGAAGCGCGCGTGGTGCGCATTAATGAAGGCCGCATGGCCGGCGACATCTTCGACGGATCGTGGGCGCCGCGGGTCTATGACTTCGGAGGAACGGTAACCGATTTACAGAAGATGAACGGCGAACTCGCCTATCAGATTCTCTCGCAGCGCGACAAGGCTCTGTCGTTCTCGCGTAACCAGTTGGTGCAGGAAGCTACGCGTGTTCCGCCCCAGGCCTTCGAAGCTTTCATGAAAGGTTTGCTCACCGGCGCAAACGATCCCACGCGCGCGGTTTACCTGAAGAACGCGATGAAGCTTTACGCCAAGGCGAATGGCGGCGCCGTGTACCCGCAAGCGGCGTTTGAATTGGGCCAGTTCTATTTTGCGCAGCGCCAACTCAAAGAAGCTGCCGAATACTTCGCGATGGTGGAAAAGAAAGAGCCGCACTACGGGGAAGCGCAGTTCTACGCCGGACTGTCGTACTGGAAGACGGGCGACACCAAAAAAGCGCTAGACGTTCTGGCGCCCCTGGCTGACGAGAAAGTGATGCCCCTCGTCGCGGTCTACAACAACGCAGGCGCAGTTTCGATTGAAGCTGCGCGCGCGGAAAAGAAACCGGAAGAGAAGACGCGGCTTTTGTCGCAAGCGATCACTTTGCTGTCGCGCGCAGCCGACTCTTCGCCAGACGACATTACCGTGCTGTTCAACTACGGCTACGCGCTGTTTCTGGCCGAGAAATATTCTGAAGCTGCTGAGAAGCTCGAGCACGTTGTCGCTGCTGATCCACGTGACGGACAGGCGTACTTCCTGCTCGCAAAAACGCAGGAACGCGCCGGCAAAGCCGAACCCGCAAACGCCGCCGACAATCAGGCGCGAATCTATCTGCAAACGAGCTATGCAAAGTGGCAAACGGAGTGGCAGAAGAGTCAGACGATTCAAAACCTGGCGGCTCGCTCGCGCGACGTTCTAAATCAGGTGGATCTGACTGACTTGGGGCGCCGTCAGGCAGTTGACGCGGCGAAGGCCGACAGCGCGCAAGAGTCGCTGAACAAGATTAAGGACCTCTATCAACAAGGTCGGGATGACGAAGCTATGGTGGAGATTCGCAAGCTTCTGATACTCGAGCCGACGAATGCCCAAGGTTATCTGATCAGCGGCCAAATCAATCAGCGGCGCGGCGATCAGGAAGCGGCGATCGCTGCCTTGAAGACCGCAATCTTCTGGGAGAACAATAATCCCCTCATTGATGCCCATATCCTGTTGGGCCGGATTTTCCTCGAGCGCGGCGACCTTGGCGAGGCGCGCAAGTACGCCGCCAGCGCCATGACCATCGATCCAAACAATCAGGAAGCGATCGCGCTGCAACGCCAGGTCACGTTAGGCAGGCCGTAGCGGCGCAGCGGCAAAGCGGCAAGAGCAAAGGGCGAAGCGTGAGGTGCGCTTTGCTCTTTTTGTTTGGCGCTGAGCGCAATACCGCATGGCTTTCGCTTTCGGTCTTGGCTCCGAGCTGTTTGCTCCTTGCTCCTTGCTCTTTGCTCCTTGCTCTTGGCTCTTTGCTCGTTCGTGGCACGGCAAGTGCTGAACACAAGACCGGCAAGCACGAAATGAAACGTGCCCCCGCCGCCATCACTTCTCTGAGCGCTGCAAGCCGCTGCGCCAGCCGCCCGCCGAGCGATCCTTCAGTTTAATCCCCCCAATCCAAGAGCCGGTCAGCAATGACCGGCTCCCCGCATTTTTAGGACACTCTCGAGACGATTTGGTTTTCCCAGCAGAATTGCGCGGCGTAGCGCATTCGCTAAGCTGCCCCCCCACTTGTTCCCTTCCAGAAGTTTGAGTCAGGCGCATTCGGTCAAGACGACGGATTTTGTCACTTTGACTGTGACGCAATTTGTGAATTAGCCCTTCGGATGGCGTCGATCGTCGGCTTTCTGGAACAAGTCCAAAAAATATTTTTCGACAGCGCGAACTTAGTCGGAAGCCTTCCAGAAAACTTATCTGTGACCGAGTGATAGCCTCACGTCGAATGCTGTCTTGCACGATTCTCAGGACCTCGGGCTGCGTTCAGATTGGCTTCTGCTACACTGCGCCGCATGAGCGAAGCACTGCCGCCCACGGCGCTGACTGAAGCCCGCCGGCCGGTTGCCCTCACCTTTATTCGCCAAAGCCTTCCGCCGCAGCGCGACGCCGCGCTGGCTTCTTTGTCAGCGATCCTGGTGGTTCTCGCGTTTCCAAATTTCGAATTTTGGTGGCTCGCCTGGATTGGATTGGCGCCTCTGCTGTTCGCGGTAGCGACGACTTCCAGAAAACGCGTGGCGTTCGTCCTCGGGCTGATTTGGGGGACGATCTTCTTTTACGGCACGTGCTGGTGGCTGACCTACCCGATGATTCATTACGGCGGCGTTTCGGCTTGGCTCGCCTATCCGCTTCTGTTGCTGCCTGTAGTTTTCGTTTCAGTCTTTCCGGCACTGGCCTGCGTTTGCCTTTTGCTCGTCATAAAGCGATTCGGTACGCTCGCGATCTTCGCAGCGCCGGTTATGTGGGTGGCGTTTGATTGGCTGCGGGGAGTAGTCACTGGATTAGACTGGAACGCATTGGGATACTCGCAAGCGTTTCATCTCTTAACCATCCAGCCAGCGCGTTGGGGCGGCGTCTACGCAGTCGGCTTTCTCGTGCTGTTCAGCAATGCGGCGGTCACGTTTGCGATACTTGGTCAACGCAAATCGAAGGTCTTTATAAGCGTCGCAGTTCTAGCTGCGATTGGCGGTTACCTGCTTTACTCGCGTCTTCAGATTACCAATCGCGACTTCGTGGCCAGAGCCGTCGCCGTTTCCGTTCAACCTAACGTCCCGATGGATCTCGGCGGCGATGTAGTTCAAATGAACGCCTTGCTGGATCGCCACTTATTGTTGTCGAAAGCGGAACTCGATAAACAGGAAACGAAGCCACCATTCTATCCACTCACGCGGCTCGTCATCTGGCCCGAGTCACCCATGAACTTTTCGTACTCACGTGATCCACACCTGCAAAAGACAATCGCGAACTTCGCGCAGACGAATCACGCGTCAGTCCTGCTGAACTCGCTCGAGCCAGCGCCGAATGGCGGCTCATACAATTCCGCAATCCTCGTAAATGAGCAGGGTCAGAAAGTCGCGCAGTATGATAAGATTCGCCTGATGCCGTTTGGCGAGTACGTGCCGCTGCCCCGCTGGCTACCGGGCTCGGGTTCGGTGCGTGGAATCGTCGGCGAATTTACGCCCGGCAGTTCGTATACGCTGATGCCCCTCGGCGCGCTTCGCGCCGGGGTTTTTATTTGTATTGAGGCCGCGCACTCAGAAGTCGCGCGCAGCTTCACCAACGAAGGCGCTGACGTGCTGATCAATATTTCGAACGATGGCTATCTGGGACCAACGGCAGTGATGCGACAACACTTATCGAACGCAGTCTTTCGAGCAGTTGAGAATGATCGCGACTTGATTCGTGTGACCAACAGCGGCATCAGTGCATACATCAGCGCCAACGGAGCGGTTTCGGATACGACGCCGGCTTTTCAGGAAGCAGTGCGCAGCTGGACGATTAGCAAATTCGGGTCAGGCTCAACTTTTTATTCGCGCCACGGTGATGTGTTCGCCTATGGCTGCGCGCTTATTAGCCTGGGATTTATTTCGGCGACATTTATGACAAGGAGTCAGTACCGGGAGCGGTAGCGACCGGTTTACGCGAAGCAAGCAACCCCGTCGCTATCGCTCCGGGTACTGACCTCACAATGCGAGGCAGCAATGATCGAGACACTATCAATGCAGGAACTAAGAGATTCATACGAAGATCTGAAGAAACGCGTCGATCAGCTCGGGAGGTTTCTTTGATGTCCCGGCGAAACGCGCTGAGTTAAGCGCGATCGAAACACTGGCTGCCGCGCCTGACTTTTGGTCAAAC
>DATNEI010000039.1:0-6975 GCA_035606795.1 Pyrinomonadaceae bacterium | reverse complement strand
AAGTAGCACGGCAAACGCCTGCCACACGGCGGAGTACATTCCGGATAGACGCAACTCCTCGTCGAAAATTCGATCGGCGCTTCGCGCGAGTCGCAGCTTATCTTCGGTGATCTCTCCCAGAATTCGCACGGCTAAGCCAGGTCCGGGAAACGGATGTCGGTTCAGAATCTGTTCGGGCACGCCCAGTTGGGCGCCGATCAGACGGACTTCATCCTTGAATAACTCCCGCAGCGGTTCAATCAACTTCAAGTTCATCTTTTCCGGCAACCCGCCGACGTTGTGATGACTCTTGATGGTTTGCGAAGGACCACGGACGGAAACGGATTCAATCACGTCAGGATACAGAGTTCCCTGCACGAGAAATTGCACGTCCCCAAGTCGCGCAGCTTCTCTTTCAAAGACTTCAATGAAAGTCGCGCCAATCCGCTTCCGCTTGGTTTCAGGGTCAGACACGCCCCGCAGGGCGGAAAGAAACTCTTCACTTGCGTCCACGCCGACAATGTTTAGTTTTGTTTCCTGTCTCAGCAGCGCCAGAGTGGATTCAAACTCACCCTCACGCAACACGCCATTGTCGATAAAGAAACACGTCTGGCGATCGCCGACGGCTTGGTGCACCAAAGCCGCTGCCACCGATGAATCCACGCCACCCGACAAGCCGCAAATGGCGCGGCCGGTATCGCCCAGGGTCTCGCGAATGCGCTCCACTTGCTCCTCGATCGCTGCAGCGGGTGTCCAGTCTCCTTTGCAGCCGCAAACATCGAACAGGAAGTTTCTGAGAATCTGCGCACCCATGGGCGTGTGCGCCACTTCAGGATGAAACTGAACTCCGTAGATGTTTCGTTCCGGATTTTCAAAGGCGTTTACGCCTTCTTCGGTTTTCGCCGTCATGTGAAACCCGGGAGGTAGCTGAGTTACTCGGTCGCCGTGACTCAACCAAACATCGATTTCCGTTGGCACTCCCGCGAAGATCTTCGTCGTGGCGTCCGTCACCGTCAGCCGCCCGTAGCCGTATCCGCGATTACCGGAAGGCTTCACCTCCCCGCCCAACTGCTGGGCCATCAGTTGAAGCCCATAGCAGATTCCCAGGACGGGACAATCTGCCTCGCGGATTAGATCTGGTTGCGAGTGGGGCGCGCCTTCGTCATACACCGACGACGGTCCACCAGACAGAATTAAGCCCTTCGGATTCCGAGCGTGAATGTCATCAGCCCGAGTATTGAACGGGAGAATCTCGCAATACACCCCCGCTTCGCGAACGCGGCGAGCGATCAGCTGAGTGTATTGCGATCCAAAGTCCAGTATGATGATTGTTTCGTGAGATGGCCTAGGCAAAAAAAGAAAACCTCCGCGGCACCTTGAACGTCAAATGACTTAACGTGCGGAACTGCGCATTATATTTGCGACCTCATCATTCACCAAAGCAGCTTCATAAATACTTGCGGCCCATCATGCTTGCGCGAGCCTCAAAATATCTCCTGATCATCACAGTTAGCCTGGTTGCGTTCGGGCCGCTGGGGGCTTCGGCTGCCGGCGAGGACGACCTCGTCTTATCGAACCCGCTTGTTTTGAAATGGCGATACGCTTCGGATCAAACTTCAAATTTCACTCCGGCAACTGACACCGCGACCGTATACGTGCCCCTGGCCGACGGAACGCTGGTGGCGCTAGATAGCCGCGATGGGCAGTTGCGCTGGAAATCAGAACCTGGCGGCGACTTCTCAGCGGCGCCCGCGGTCGACGAGCACGCGGTGTATGTGGCGACGCAATACGCGACCGCTGACAAAGCCGCGACCAGAGGAATGTTGCGGGCCTTGAGTAAAGAAACCGGTATCACTTTATGGATGCGCACGCTGTCGGCGCCTTTGCGTGGAAGTCTCGCGGTTGATGGCTCCGCGGTCTTTGCCGGAGCGGCCAACGGCGGCGCCTATGCCTTCGAGAAGTCGAATGGCCGAACTGTGTGGGTAAACCAATATTCAGACGAGTTCGACGGCCAACCGGCGCTGACTGGCGATCGCGTTTACCTGGGAACGTTAGGTGGCTGGCTGTTGGCGCTCAATCGATCGAACGGTGATGTGATTTGGCGCTATCGGACTCGCGGAGCGATTCGCGGGCCGATCGCCGTCGCCGACGGGATTGTGGTTTTTGGTTCAGCCGACGGTTCAGTCTATGCCTGTCGCGACCGTCGCGGCGAGCATCTTTGGAAACATCGCACCGGGGCTGCCGTGGGAGCTGTAGTCGCCATCGACGGTGGCGTCCTGGCGTCATCACTCGACAATTACGCCTACCTGCTTTCGTTGAAGAAGGGTGCGCTGCTTTGGCGTCAGTTGCTGCCCGGTCGAATTCCCGCGCGCCCGGTGACGGCTCCTGATGGAGCGTTGTTCACACCTTTGTCGACCGACACAGCAATTGTTTTGAGTTTGAAAAACGGAAAGCCCCTCAATACCTTGCAGCTGAGCGAGGAAAACAATAGCAGTGCAGCTCCGATCGTCACCTCTGATCGGGTGGTGTTAACGACTCCGCACGCGGTAATGGCGTTTGCGCCGAATCGTTAGCGGATCAGCGAGCAGTCTCGGTTGAGCGACGGAATATCGACGAAAAGCCGCGAGAGAAAAGACCGTGGACGATATAGGCTACGGCCAGGAACAGCAGCACCCACTGCGAGAAGAGAAAGATAAGTCCCGCCAGCGCGATCAATCCAATTACCAAACGCGGGTTGAATCGCCTTCCTGATCCCACCGATTTGAAGCTGGTGAAACGAATCGTGCTGACCATGAGCAGGCTCAAGAATGCCACGAGCACCATCATCAGAATGGCAAGCACTTCAAAGCGGTTGAGATAACGAAGCGGCGTCGGCTTGAAGTGAACAATAGCTGCAATCAAACAGCCCGCGACCGGGATCGGCAACCCGACAAAACTCTTCTTGTCGACTTTTTGCGTGCCCTCGGCAAGTGGTCGCGGACGTACCGCCTGCACATTGAATCGCGCCAAACGAAATCCGCCGCAGATGACGTACATGAACGAAAGGAACCACGCCAGCTGCCGCGCGTTACCCCAATCTCGCAGTGCGTAACCGTAACCCCACGCGTAAGCGAGCATCGCCGGCGCCATCCCAAACGAAACGACGTCCGCCATTGAGTCGAGCTGAATGCCGATTTCCGAGGTACTGCGCGTCATGCGCGCAATGCGTCCGTCAAGCGTGTCGCACAATACGGCGAGTCCAATGGCGATTGCGGCATGATCGAAACGTGTCGTGGCTTCGGCAACCAAACCCCGTTCGAGCAGGCTGAAGCCGCTCATCGTCGTCATCAGTGAAAAGAACCCAGCCAGAATGTTCAGCGCCGTGAATAGTGACGGCACCACATAAACGCCTTTTCGCAGCCCTGTGCGTGGAGCGGGCGAAGGGGCTACGTCCAGGTGCCTCTGCTTCTGAAAACGTGAGACGTTCATTCTGCTATTTTGCCGATAATGGTAACGCCGCCACGGACGTGCATGCCTTCTTTCACGAGAACTTCTACGGTGCCGGGCATAACCACGTCAGTGCGTGATCCAAACTTTATCATGCCGAAACGCTCGCCGCATTCTACTCGCTCATCTTCCCGCTTCCAACAGACAATGCGACGGGCCAGAATTCCGGCAATTTGCGAGCATTTCACGATGATTTCCTCACCCACGATGGTCAAAGTATTTTGCTCGTTTTCCGTCCGCGAACGCTCATTCGTGGCCATTAGAAACTTGCCCGACGTGTACTCGATTTTCTGGATTGTTCCGGCAATCGGCGAACGGTTCACGTGTACATCCAGTGGCGACAGGAAGATGCTGACGAGGGATTCAGTTTCGTTATCGCCCCCCGCGATTCTCACCCTGGTCACGCGACCGTCAGCCGGGGCGACGATGATTCCCTGACCTGATGGAACTCTGCGTCGCGGATCACGAAAGAAGAAGGCCATGAACGCCGCGACGACGATGAATGGGATAGCGACTACCCAATAGCCGAAGAGCATCGGCACCAGCGCCAACGCTAGCGGAACCGCCACCCATGGAATTCCATCACGAACCATTGTCTGAACCGCCTGCGTCAGCGGGCGGCTACTTACTCCCAAGGACAAACAGGGCCGAACCCCGAAACATCGGGAAGGTGTCGGCCCCGTTAGTCTTAAATCGTGGCACCGATTTCAGTCGATCGAAGGACCACAGACTAAGCCATCTGTGCCACTGCTATTTCAGAACTTATTAGTGCTCTGTGCTCGCGCGCTTTTCATGTTCGAGCATTAACGAATACATCTGATCTTTGAGTGCCAGCTTTTTCTTTTTTAATGTCGTCTCTTCCAACTGTTCTTCATCACTCGGATATGCGAGGGCGGACAGCTCGCTCAATCTTTCTTCGTAACGATGATGCTCCCGGACGAGTTCGCGAAACTCCGGGTTGTCGCTCATCAACTGCTCTTTGACGGAATCCGCCGTAATAGTGTCCATTTCAGGCAATCTCCTCTCGAATTGTTGTTGGAAAGAATGACCGCGGTGAGAAATTCTCACGGGGCTGTAGCATGGCCGAGATGGTAGCCAATTTATCCAGGCAAATCAAGGCTTCGATTTCAGGGAAACTGCCATTAGCAGCGCATCTTCCAAAGGCTGTCGGTAGTAGCGGCGGCGACGGCCGATCGTTTGGAAGCCGCAAGCTTCATAAAGCTTTTGCGCGGCGACATTTTTGGCGCGAACTTCAAGGACTGCCTGGGTCGCGTGCCTCTCCCGGCCCCACGCCAAAACCTCTTGCAGCAAGCGCTCGCCAATTCCGCGGCGGCGATATTCCGGCCTGACCGCCACATTGTTCACGTGGATTTCGTTAGCCATCTCGCGCGCGACAATGAATCCTGCGATCGATTTCTGTGCTGTCGATTGGCCGTCATCGAGCTTGGCTACCAGCATCAGCGAGTTTAGTCCGGATTGAAGTTCCAAATGATATGCGTCCCAACCCCAAGGGCTCAGATTGGTGATCTCTTCGATCTCAACAACCTCGAGCAAGTCATGCTCGTTCATGCGCTCAATAGCTACTGCGGCGCTGTTGGCAATTGCCGCCTCAGGCATGGACTTTCATCTCCGCGTCAGAAGGACGGATGTAAGCTGCGTGCAGATGCTCCGGCTCGACGAGTCTTCCAGCAGAATGATCACGCAACGCGATCTGGGCAACAGTCTCGGCGATCTTGTGATTCTCTGGCGCGACTACCCATCCGAACGTCTGCAGATAGCCGACCGCGAGAGGAACATTGCGCCGCTCTGCTTCATTGCGAAGCGCTTCAAGTTGCGCATACGCTCCTTCGCCGGCCCAGGTAAGTTGTGAGTGACTTCCGTATTTCGACAAAAGCGTCTCTGGACTGATGTGCATCGCTTCATCAAGTGCGGTCACTTCCCCAGCGCGCACCGAAAACATTTGAGCAAACACTTCACCACGACCTGCTGGGAGCAGAGCTATCGTTCGTTTGGACTCGCCGGCAGCCAGCGACACAGCCGCTAAAGTCGAAACCCCCGCGCACTTTCGCTTCAAGGCCACAGCCAGCGATTTCACTGTCGCCAGACCGATGCGCAACCCCGTAAAGCTACCGGGACCCACGGCCACAGCAAACAGATCCACGCCGCCAAGTTGAAGATCCGCTGCGCGCAGAACTCGATCGATGTTTTCGATTAAGTCGGTCGAGTGCGATGCCGATGCGTCTCCGCTTGTCGAAGCAAGGATCTGCGCACCGCGCGTAACTGCTACACTGCCGGCCCGCGTCGCCGTTTCGATCGCCAGAATGACGGGCGCATCTCTCGGCGGAATTTCGACTTCCTCGTTTGACATACAGAATCTGCCAGCGCAATGATCTTAAACCACACAATAGCAACGTGCGCAATCAAAGAGAGCTAACAAAATGCGAATAGGTGTGCTCACAGGCGGCGGAGACTGTCCCGGACTGAATGCGGCGATTCGCGCGCTGGTCAGATGCGCTTCTGACGACGGCGTGTATGTGCTCGGCATTCACAACGGATTTCAAGGGCTGGTTGACGATGACGTCGTAGAACTAACGCGCGCCTCCGTCATCGGAATTCTGCCGCGCGGGGGCACGATTCTGGGAACTTCACGTTTCAATCCACTTAAGGATGAAGCGTCCACCAACCTCTTGAAAGAAAACGTGGCGAAGCATGGGCTGGACGCGCTGGTCGTAGTCGGCGGTGAAGGCTCACTCTCAGCCGCGCGCGACTTGTGGCGTCATCATCAACTGAGGTTGGTCGGTATTCCGAAGACGATCGACAACGATATCAACGGCACAGACTTCACCTTTGGGTTCGACACTGCCGTCAGCATTGTGACTGATGCAATTGATCGACTGCATTCGACGGCCGAATCGCACCACCGCGTCATGGTGGTAGAAGTGATGGGACGTCATACCGGCTGGATCGCGGCTTATGGCGGTATTGCCGGCGGCGCGGACGTCGTGCTGGTCCCTGAACATCCTTTTCGCATCACCCGCGTCTGCGAGTTGCTTGCACATCGAAAGAAAGATGGACGTGCCTTTTCGATCGTCGTAGTAGCCGAAGACGCCCATCCGCATCCCGACGAAGTCTTTCTTTCCGATGAGCAGTACGCGGCCCTTTATCGTCACGATCGTTTAGGCGGCATCGGCGAAGCCTTGGCGGCGGTAATCGAACAGTGTACCGGGATTCAGACGCGTGTGACGAAGCTCGGATATGTGCAACGCGGCGGTTCGCCTACGCCTTTCGATCGAATTCTCGCGACGCGTTTTGGAATTAAAGCCTACGAGATGGTGCGCAAGGGCGAGTTTGGCAAGATGACTGCATTGCGAGGCAACCGTATTGTCTCGGCTTCCCTCGACGAAGCTGTGGGCGAACTCAAGCGTCTCGACGAAGAGATTTATCGCGTGGCGGAAGTATTTTTCGGCTGAGGCTATCGCTTCGTTTTCATTTAGCTCGCTTCCAGATTGA
>DATNEI010000215.1:0-5172 GCA_035606795.1 Pyrinomonadaceae bacterium | reverse complement strand
GCGCGTTTGCGTGAACCAACATAGTTCTAATCAGGAAGTTTCAAGCAACGACCGCGCAAACGATTAACTAACAACCAACACCCAATACCCGACACCCGGCACCCGACACCCGATACCCGACACCTGGCACCCGATACCTGGCACCCGACACCCGGTACCTGACACCTGGCCGGTACGATTTTGCGCGCTCATTCAATGGGAGTATCCTGAAGGCCTCTCCTGAAACAACTTGCGAGATAACGGATGCCCCTAATGCATGCGAGCGAGCCACGGCTTCGCCTCGTCGCCAAAGGAGGAAGCTATGAGGATTACTCTGTTCATGAAATCGATTCTTATTTTCGGAGTTTTGGGACTGGCAATAGTTGCGGGACCGGCGTCACTTGCGCCCGGAAGTTTGGCCGCCGGCGGAAATCGTTGCACGGATCATTGTGCGGACAAATACAAAATTGCGCGGGATGGGTGCAGGATCATTCCCTTCAAGACCGAGCGGAAGATTTGTGAGCGCCGCGCCAAAGAAGTGAAGGAAGATTGCAAGCACCGGTGTCGGTGAGTCCGCGTTAGCGGACGACTGGAAAAAGCCCAGCGCTTCAGCGCTGGGATCGCATAAACCAGTTGGTCCCAGCGATAAATCGCTGGGCTATTCTCAGCCGTCCGCTGGCGCGGACTGAAAACTCAGCTGGCGCCGGCGGCTTTGGCTTCATCGCCGACGATTTCAGCGCCGGCTTCTTTCATCTCGGCAATCGCTTTCTGGCCATCGTCAGGGTTGACGTTAACTGCGCGCATTGAGTCGGCCAGCGCTTTCACCTGGAAACCGTTGCGCACTCCGTCGATCACTGTCTGCTTGACGCAATAGTCAGTCGCCAGACCGCCCACCCAGATTTCTTTCACGTCGTCGTCGCGCAGCAATTGTGCGAGCTGAGTTCCATCGAACCCTGAATATCCATCCGCGCGCTCGTCGAATCCTTTCGAGATCACCGTGATACGCGGGTCATCGAGCAGATCAGGATGAAACTCGGCGCCGCTGGTGTTCTGAACACAGTGCACCGGCCAGGTTCCACCGTAAAGGGCAAAGTGTTTCGTCTTTTCCGGATGCCAGTCGCGAGTTTTGTAAACGGGTTCGCCCCGATCGAGGAACTCTTTCATCAATTTGTTCAAGGGCGCGACGACTTCATTGCCTGCGGCTACCGCGAGCGACCCGCCGGGACAAAAATCATTCTGCACGTCAACGACTATCAGGGCTTTCTTACTTGCCATGTGATTAGGTTAGACCTGGTCTGGAGTCGCCGCAACGTGGCGCAGCCGGACTGGAGCGCAAGCCTCCTCGCTTGGCAGGTGCGCACCCGAGACGGTTGCGCTCCAGTCACAATTTCGTTGACTTTATTTCCGTTTCCCGATAGAAGCATCTTCCCACCGCGTTCGATGCCGCGAGGAAAAAGAAAACTGACTTTGAAATGAGCGACCCTACTCTCAAGGCTATCTTGTGCCCGAAGTGCGGCACACCCGCCGCGCCCGGCGAAAACTTTTGTCGCAACTGCGGCACTCAACTGTTTGCGGCGACTAGCGCGCCGCTTCCGCCCACGCAAATTGCACCGCCGGCGCCGACGATTACCGCCCCGCCACCTGCACCGCCGTCATATCAAGCTCCGGCTTCAGTGGCACCCCCTAAGAAACGCAGCAAATTGATGTTGGGATGTCTGGTAATCATTGGATTGCTGGGCCTGGGACTAGTCGCCGGCGGCGGTTACGTTTGGTATCGAACTTCGTACACGCCGCCAGTGCGGCAAGCGCCCGCCGTTCCGGAACGCGCGGCCGGGACGTTGAGTGAATTTCCAGTCGACAAAGACACTCAGCCCACGAGTGTAGAGACCGAGGCACTCGGTGGGACAACTGCGAAATCAGAAACGAACAGCACGACGGCCAAGCTGCCGCCCGGCGTAACGAAGTCGAGTCTTGCCAAAGGCGCCACGGCGATGACCTCGTCGACTTACAAAAAGATTCCTGCTGGTTCCACATCTCCTGCGACTGGCGGCGACATTTACATAAACGTGTTGACCGCGATTCCGGGACAGACGGGATTTGTTGACGGCATCGCCAGCTCAATCAAAACATCTACCGGCGGAACAATGACCAGCGTCACGGTCCAGAGTCCCAAAGGTGCAACGTATGCCGGCTCGCACATTGTTGGATCGCAAGGCAACATCTACGTCCTCGCGAAACAGGGCGCCGACATCGTCATCGTTCTCTACGGTGCGGATCCTTCGGTTAGTTCCTCGGTCGACAACCTGGCAAAAAACGTCGGTAACGGCGAGGGCTTGATCGATTACCCGGAAACAAAAGAATCACTCTGGACACTGCCCGCGCAGACGCCAAGTGAATTGACGTTGGTGCAAATCAGCACTATAACCGGCGCGCAGATTGAGAGTTCGATAGGAACGAACGGCGATCTGCCGTCGGAGTTTCGCCCGTTCATTCCTGACCGGCTAACGGCCGCGCGTTACAACGATTCGTCCAAACAGGAATGGGCCGTTTTGAATCTGCAGTACGGCTCAAGCTTTCAAGCGTGGCGCACGTGGCTGTTGGCGCGCAGTGCACTCGGCCTGGGCGGCGGCACAACCACGACGGTGCGCGACGTCGACGGCATTTATCTGAATCAGGAAGGCAAGCGCGTCATGCTTTTTCAGAAAGGGCCTTACCTGATTTTCATGAGCGGTCCAACCAGCGCGCCGCTTGATCGATTCGTTGCGCTGGGAAATCAGATTCAGGTTTAGAAGATACAGTCGCTTTCTCTCTTGATCAGGGTTCGAAATCCAGTCTTCCCGGAGGTTCATAATGTCCACAACCGTTCGCACGAAATTACTACCGCTACTCGTACTCATCGCCGCAAGTTCGGTCGCTGTAATAGTCAAGGCTCAACAACCGACCACTGACCCGCTACGCTGGCGTTACATTGGGCCGGTCGGCAATCGCGTCACATCGATCGCGGGCGTACCCGGCCAGCCTTACATTTATTATGCGGGCTCTGCATCGGGCGGAGTCTTCAAGACCATCGATGGTGGCATTCACTGGGAGCCGGTCTTCGATGCACAGCCGGTCTCGTCTATTGGATCGTTGGCGGTCGCCGCTTCGGACGCGAATACAGTGTGGGCCGGCACTGGAGAAGCATGGATTCGCAGTCACATTTCCGTCGGCCAAGGCATTTACAAATCTACTGATGCCGGCAAGACATGGAAACTAATGGGTCTGGAAAAAACCGGACGCATTGGTCACGTCGTGATCGATCCGAAAGATCCCAACATCGTCATGGCCTGCGCGGTCGGTCACGCATACGGTCCGCAGCAGGAACGCGGAGTCTTTCGCACCACTGATGGCGGCGCGACCTGGAACCGCGTGCTCTTCACCGATGAGAACAGTGGCTGCTCTGATCTGGTCCAGGATCAGAGTGATCCCAAAACCCTGTTTGCGGGGATGTGGCCGCTCGTGATTCACACCTGGGGAAGAACCAGCGGAGGCCCCGGCAGCGGTCTATTTGTCTCACACGACGAAGGCGCAACCTGGACCAAGATCACTGGACACGGTCTGCCCACGCGGATGACCGGTAAGTGGGGATTGGCAATCGCGCGCTCGAATCCAAAGAGAATCTACGCGCTTATTGAAACCGGCGACGGCGTTCCTTTTAACGGCAATGGAGAGGCAACCGACAGCGGGAAGCTCTGGCGCTCAGACGATGGCGGCGAGAATTGGAAACTGGTTAGTTATGATCGCCGGATGGGCGGGCGCACGCATTATTACTTTCGCGTCGAGGTGTCCCCCGACAACGACAACGAAGTCCACTTCCTGACGAATCCGTACGGCCGTTCGACTGACGGTGGTCAAACATTGGTAGCTGGCGGCGGTGGACCGGGTGGAGGTGGTGGCGGCGCAGGCTTTCAAGCGAGCCCCGGCGGCGATAATCACGACATCTGGATCGATCCGACGCAGCCCAACCGCATTGCGGTGGCGAACGATGCCGGCGTCAGTCTCTCCGTCACGCGCGGACAAAGCTGGCAACGAATCCAACTGCCGAACGGCCAGCTCTATCACGTCACGACTGACAATCAGATTCCCTACTACGTTTACGGCAATCGTCAGGATGGTCCGTCATATCGTGGCCCCAGTCGCACGGGGAGTGGCGGCGGTTTCGGCGGTGGCGGCATTGCGCGCAGCTCATGGATCGGGATCGCCGGCGGAGAAAGTGGCTGGGCGACGCCGGATCCGGTCGACAACAACATCATTTGGTCGAGCGCTTCCGGATCGGGCAGTGTCGGCGGCATTGTCGAAGTCTTTAATTTGAAAACCGGGCAGGCGCGCAACGTCGAAGTCTGGCCGGAGAACATCAGCGGTGAGGTCGCTGCCAATCTGAAATATCGTTTTGTGTGGACGATGCCGTTGACTATCTCGCCGCACGATCACAACAAGGTGTATGTCGGCAGCCAATTTGTGCATCAGACGACCGACGGCGGGAACAGTTGGCAAGTCATCAGTCCCGATCTCACTTTGAATGATAAGAGCAAGCAGGGCTTCTCAGGCGGTTTGACCGGCGACAACATCGGCGTCGAATACGCCGGTGTCGTTTTCGCGATTGCCGAATCACCGAAAGAAGCGGGCACGATCTGGGCCGGCACCAACGATGGCCAGGTGCAGATCACTCGCAACGGCGGCAAGACCTGGACCAACCTGACGAAGAACATTCCCAACATGTTGCCGTGGGGCACGGTCAGCAACATCGAAGCCTCGCGTTACAACGCCGGCACCGCGTATATCACGGTCGACGGCCACCAGGAAAACAATCGTGACCCTTGGATTTACAAGACGAACGACTATGGCAAAACCTGGAAGCAGATCACTAACGGCATTCCACATTCAATGTTGAGTTATGCGCATTGCGTCCGCGAGGATCCCACGCGGCAGGGCCTGTTATACGTGGGCACGGAAAACGGAATTTATGTTTCGTACGACGACGGCGGCAACTGGCAGCCACTCCAATACAACCTGCCGCACGCGCCGGTCTATTGGATCACGGTGCAAGAGCATTTCAACGACCTCGTCATTTCAACCTACGGGCGCGGCTTCTGGATTCTCGACGACCTCACACCTATTCAACAGATGAACGATCAGGTGAGGAACTCAAACGCT
>DATNEI010000205.1:0-2868 GCA_035606795.1 Pyrinomonadaceae bacterium | reverse complement strand
CGACGGCCGGTTCTTGATGCTTTTGATCGAGATTGTCGCAAACACCTTTCGCTGAGCGGCGGCATCAGATATCGCTTCCGCCGCATTGCGCAATAAATTCAGCAGCGCCTGGCGCAACATGCGTGCATCGGCATTCACACTCGCAACCTCACCCTCGGCCTCAATCACTAAGTCCACTTTGCTGGCGTCAAACAGTGGTTTTAATTCACGCGCGCAGTCGTCGAGAATCGCGACTACCGAAACATCGTCGACCTGAAGCGGCTGAGGTCTGGCGAAATTCAGAAACGCAGTCGTCATCTCGGAAAGATTTCTGACTTCCTGGAGCAGCGCATCCGCGGCAGCCCTGGTCTGCTCGTTGTGATCGAGGTTCTGCAAAAACTGCGCGTAACCGTGCAGGGCGGCCATCGCGTTCTTAAATTCATGCGCCAGTCCGGCGGACATCTCGCCCAGGTTCTCGAGATTCCGTTTGAGCGCGACCTGCTCGCGTAACTGTGTGACTTCTGTGATGTCCGTGATCAAGCACAAGGCGCCTTTTGATCCGGACGCCGAAGGATCGATGGGCGCCACCGTGGCCCCGAGTCTTTTGGAATCAGCGGCGCGGGCAGACACGATCTCTTCGCGACGAAAAATCTGGCCCGTTTGCAGACAAGCCTCAACCATTTCCGCCAGCGCGGGCACATCCTGAAAGATCGCGCGGAAGTGTTCGCCTTGGACATGAATCGGGTTATCGAACAGAGCGTGTGCCGGTGCGTTAGCCACGGTCGCATGGCCCGAAAGATCGAAAGCGATCAGGCCGGTGGGCATGCTGGCGACAATTCGTTCATTGAAAAGCTCGGCTGAGTCAGCGCGCCGGCTCGCTTCGGCAGACAGGCGTTCCAACTCTTGCTGTTGAGCCTGCAGTCGCGCCACGACTGACTGAAACGTTTCCAGCACGAAGGCCGCCTCGTTCTGCGACTTTGTCGAATGCGTCACCGGCGCGCGCTCAGCTTCCGATACCAGTTGATTGTATGGACGCAGAATTCCGCGCAACAGCCAGGCAATGCAAACCAGGCTGATGAAGAGCGCGACGATGGAAGCGGTGAGAAGAAATGGCTGATAAAGGTCGGCAGTGTTCGGCGCCACCACGAAGAGTGCAAAGACAATCACGGCGGCGAGGAGAAAAATCGCCGCCAAAATCGTCAGCGAAAGTTGTCTGCCACTAATGCGCATATGCCCGAACTAACGAATAAACTGCGAGCCGTACCACTCGACGACGTAATGACCAAAGAACAGACAGGCGATTGCTCCGATACCCAGAAATATTCCAAAGGGCAGCATCATCTGCATATCTCTCCGGCCCCGCTTCATCATGACCCCAATTCCGATCAACGACCCTGACAAGACGCCCGCAAAAATCGTCAGTCCCGCCAGACGCCAGCCAAGGTATCCACCGACCATGAGCATCATCTTCACATCGCCCAGGCCCATTGCTTCAACCCCGCGCAACTTCTCCCAAATAAAACCCATCAACCAGAGTGAGCCCCCGCCGACGAGCGCGCCAAGCGCCGCGCCAATCAACGAAACGCTCCACAGGGGAAGATTCGGAAGCCGCACGAGCAGCCCCGGAAGATCGTCGAAAACAGTCGCACCCACAAGATAGGGCAGTGCTATTCGCGTCAAAATCGCGAAGAGAATGCCCGGGTAAGTAATCACATTTGGCAGAATCATGTGCTCAGCGTCGATAAAAATCAGCGCGAGCAGCGCTGCCACAAATGCCAGATCAAACGGCAGCGCGAACGAAGTTCCATCATGCAAAGCTACGGCGACGAACAAGAATGCCGTCAGGGTTTCGACGATGGGATAGCGGATCGAGATCGGTTTGCGGCAAAAGCGACAGCGGCCACGCAAAACCAGAAAGCTGAGAATCGGAATGTTGTCGTAGGGCCGCAGAGCTGTGTGGCACGATGGGCAAGCCGAGTTGGGGAAGACGATGGATTCTTCGCGCGGGACGCGATGAATGACGACGTTTAGAAAACTGCCGATGATGGCTCCGAGAATTCCGGCGAACGTGCACGCTATCGGCAGCGGCACGGCGACGTAGTTCTCGATCGCCAAAAGGCTCATCCGATCGCATTGTAGCGCGGTAGAGAAGTGCTGCCTACAGTTTTCTCCCTCGCGCAAATCCCGAAGCGGGCAGAAACCCGACCGTAAGGGATGGTGCATTTCGAACCGACAACTTTGCACCCTCCCTCACGGTCGGGTTTCCGCCTGATCTCTGTTTTCGTTCTGAAGTTCTCGCAGCAGCCGATGTTTGAGCGTCGCATGCCGCGCGGCAAACTTTGCAATCGCCAGCCCGGCTGCGCCATCACGAAAGCCGCCTTTCAGAACGTAGCTGCGCACAAACGCAGACGGGCCGGCCACCGCCACACTGATCGCTGTGGTGCGTTTGCCTTCGCGATACATTTGCTGCGCGCCGAGCGGAGCGTAGCGTTCCTTAATCATTTGTTCGTGGTGCGCGGCGTCGCGAACCGTGTAGTGAAGCAGATCGCCCGCCAGCGTTTCGACGCGAGAGCCCTGGTTCATCCGAAAAGATTCATGAATCAGACGATTGCCCCAACTTCCATGTTGGCGATTGAACAGGCGCAATTGATAGTCGGGATACCAGCCACCACCGCGAATCCAACGATTCATGTAAAACGTGCGGCGCGCGAGGCGATATCCCTTGGCAAGTTCTGACTCGTCTTTGCCGCGCAGGGCTTGGATCGACGCGTGGAGTTCCGGCGAAACCCGCTCATCCGCATCGAGGCTTAACACCCAGTCATGCGCCGCCGCATTAGTTGCGAACTGCTTTTGCGCAGCAAAACCGGGCCATTTGTTGACGATCACGCG
>DATNEI010000176.1:0-9416 GCA_035606795.1 Pyrinomonadaceae bacterium | reverse complement strand
GCTGAAGCGCTGGGCTATTTTCACACGTCCGCTATCGCGGACGATCGCATTTCGACTTCTTGCTACCGCCCCTATTGAAACACTTTGTCCGCCGAGACAACCGTCACGTCCGCCGGCTTCACCACGATCTTGTAATTCTCGATCACTTTGTCCTCGTCCGTGATTTCTTTCGGCTTCGGCGCGTTGTAAGTAATCGGCGACGGCTTGTTGTTGAGGATCGCATCGCGCAAACCGTTAGCATCCTTCGTCACGATCGCAATCCGCATCGCGTCGGATTTCAGATACTGCTTGATAGCGCGGTTTACATCCGCCAGGGTGAGCTTGGCCAGCTGCTCGCGCATGTACGTCGGAAAATCCTTGATGCCGTAATAGCGGCTGTCCAGCGAGTAACCAAGCTGATCGTCCTGCGTCGCGGTCAACACGTTGACGTACTTCGAAAGAAACTCGCGCGTTGATTCGAACGCTTCCGGCGACATTCCTTCACGTACCAGCTTGTCGTATTCGTACAACGCGGCGCGCAGAACAAAGTATCCGTTCTGCGGCTCAACTGGACGAATCCAAATCTGGAAAATTTGCAGCTTGCGGCCCAGATTTGCGTCCGGCTGAAACTGAAACATGCCCCGCGGGAAATATTCGATGTATGCGTAATCACCATAATTCAAGCCGCGCGCTTCTCGCAGCCTTTGATAGAGATAGCTGTTACTCGAGCGATGCTGACCAAAGTAAGAGGCCGCCACGGCCAGCGCCGGCCAATCTTTCTGCGCGCGCGTCACATCGATCGGAAAACCCAGCGAGAGCGCGGTCGAGCGGGTTTCGCGTTGGACAATCTCAATCTGTGTTCCAGGTGCCAGGCGGGGTTGCGACAAGGGCGCGGCGTCACGATTGAGAGACCCTGCCGGTAACTTTCCAAAGTCTGCTTCAACTCGCTTCGCAAAATCCGCCGGATAACCGCCGGCTAATCCAATCACCAGGTTGGCGCGGCTGTAATTGGCCTGATAGAAGTCGCGCACGTCTTTCAACGTCAGCGCTTGCAACGCGCCGACTGTGCCCATGTTCTGGTGACCGTACGGATGTGTAGCCGGATAGATCATCGTATAAAGAACTTCTTTGCCGAGTTCTTCGTCGTTTCCGCCCCGCAGAGACGTTTTCAGATAGTTGATGGCATCTTCTTTTAAGCGCTGGAAATCGTCGTCGCGAAAGCCGGGATCGAGCAAGATCTCGCGAATCAGCGAATAGTACTTCTCGAGATTGTCGACGTGCGTCGTGCCTGAGAACACAGTCATCTCTTTGTCGACTTGCCACGAAAACGAAGTGGCCATGGGATACATCGCGTCGGTGATTTGCGCGTATGTTTTCGTGCGCGTCCCGCCTTCAGCGAGCAATGCCGCGGTCAGAGACGCCAGTCCTTCTTTGCCTTTCGGATCATTAGCCGAGCCGGTCATGAAAAGAATCCGAAACGAGACCAGTGGCGAGCGGTTCGGCAGCAAAACCGACTTTGAATTAGCAGTATTCATTCGATTCTGTGGCGCATTCCGCGTGGGGCGACGCGATTTTTGCGCAACTGCATTGGACACTGTCAGCCCCACGACAAGCAAAGTCAGCGCGACGGTAGCGATATGTTTCTTCATTTCGCCACCTCCTTCTTGGTCGTCAACGTGACGATCGTCCGGTGCTTATCGACAAAGTATTTGGCCGCAGCTTTGCGTATGTCCTCGGGCGTAATCGAGTCGTAAACTGAATAGAGTTTGTTGATAGTGTCAGGTGTGCGACGCAATCCGATGTAACTCGCGAGCACGCCGGCGATCGCCTCAGAACTATTCATCGACAACGCAAACGAATAACGCATTCGCGAACGCGTCGAATCGAGTTTGGCCTGCGGCACCAACTCTTTCGTGTAACGCTTGTAGGTGTCGAGAATCTGCTGCTTGACGTAATCGAGGTCTTTAACATCCTTGAGTTTTGCGTCCACCACGAACAACTCAGGGTCGCGGTGATCCTGATAGATTGGCGACAAGGAATCCAGCTTTTGTTCTTCCAGAACGAGTTTCTGATAGAGGTCTGAGTTTTCACCGAACGCGATTGCCGAAAGCAGGTCGAGTGCCGGCGGATCTTTTTCTTCGTCGGAATACGCGGGTCCGCGAAACGCAACATACAAGACCGGCAAAGTATCTGACGGCCAATCAACGTGTGCTTCGCGTGGCTCGTTCTGCTCAGGTTCGCTGGGAATGTCGGGAGCGTAGTTGCCGCGCTGCCACCGGCCAAAATGCTTTTTCACACTGGAGAGCACCGCCTCGTGGTTGACGTCGCCGACCACCACAATGGTTGTGTACTCAGGCCGGTAATAACGCCGATAGAACTCCCAGCTGTAATCGAACTGGTTAGGCATGTCCTCGATGTCTTCAATAAAGCCCATCGTGGTGTGCGCGTACGTATGTTGCTTGTACGCAGTGGCGCGCAGCACCTCGAGAGCTTTCTCTTCCGGGTCGGAGCTGTTCTTGTTGAATTCGCCGAGGACGGCTCTCGTCTCAGTCTTGTAACCCGCACTGTCGTACTTCAAACTCTGAAACCGGTCCGCTTCGAGTTCAAGTATCCGATCCAGATCGTCTTTCGAGAACACTTCGTGATAGACCGTGCGATCGTCATCGGTGTAGGCGTTTGCATCCGCGCCGGCTTTTTTCAGGATCTGGTCGCGCTGCTGGCCGGTGTAATGCTCGCTGCCCCGAAACATCAGGTGTTCGAACAGGTGCGCGTAACCGCTCTTACCTTTCTCGATCTCATTGCGCGACCCAGTCTGGACGACGATGTAAAGCGCGACCAGATTCGGATAGTCAGTCGGAATCGTGATCAGCCGCAAGCCGTTTGGCAGATCGTCCACGGTGTAGTCATAGGCAAAGGCTTTGCGGGCGGTTTGGCCCAGGGCCAGCAGCGGAACGCAGAGAATTAGCGACACAACAAACAAGAGTTTCATCGAAACGCGTGGCTCCTTTATGATTTGTGGGGAAGAGTTGAGTATACACGAGCCGTACGTGGCAGCTAATCCGTGTCGTGCATTCATTCGATGCCCGATGGCTGCAAAAGGCGGCTTGACCTGTGGTGTTGTCGACCCGTATCATTGCCTGTTTGCGAGGGCAGACAAAACGTTAACAGTAGGTAATCGCGAAATGAAACCCGGAATTCATCCTGAATATAGCGAAATCTCAGTAACTTGCGCGTGCGGCGAAACTTTTAAGACGCGTTCGACCAAAAAAGGCGATTTGCACGTGGAAATTTGTTCGGCTTGCCATCCATTTTTCACTGGCAAGCAAAAGCTGGTTGATACCGCCGGCCGCGTAGATCGATTCAATCGTCGCTACGGCAAGACTGCGCCGGCGCCCGCGAGCAAGTGAAGTTGGCGATGCGATTTCGTCATTAGCAACAAAAGAACTGAAGCTGCCGGCGATTCGACGCCGGCTGGTCGGATTGCATCCAATCTGAGCAGCCGGAACAAACGCCGGCATTGTTGTAAGTAGTGCTCCCTCTCCCCTTGGGAGAGGGCCGGGGTGAGGGAGCGAAGCTTTAGGCGCGACAAAGAGAAAGAAAAATTCTTTCCCCTTCTCCGCCGTAGGCCCTCACCCTTACCCTCTCCCAAAGGGAGAGGGAACAGAAACTCGAAGAAATATGAGCACTAACGAGCGGGATCTAATCGTCGGCGGCCAGGCCGTAATTGAAGGCGTGATGATGCGCACGCCGAACGCCTATGCGATCGCAGTGCGCAAGGCCGATGGCACCATCGTCAACACTGCGGCGAGTTTGCCGAAGTGGAGTGACAAGTGGCCGATGCTGAAGCTGCCGATTTTGCGCGGTGGCGCTTTGTTATTGCAGTCAATGGGACTCGGCATCAAGGCCCTGAATTATTCGGCTGGTGAAGCGTTCGCCGAACAAGAACAAGAGGAAACAGCGGAAGTGAAAGTGCTGACGCCGGCGGTGATTGAGGGCGAAGGCGATTTTGCAGGGATCACCGGCGGTCTGCCGGGAGTGTTTCCGATTCCGAAGAAACAGAAGCGCGCGCAGGACGTGCGCTCGGGAGGCACCGCCGCCGCGGCCAGCTCGATCGTGATTGCGATGATTTTCAATGTGCTGCTGTTCGTCGCCGCGCCATTGTTGTTGACCAACGCTTTGTTCGTCGCAGCGGGTTGGGCGGCAAAACCGGCGGCGACGTCAACAGCGCAGGCGGGGACGCCTGCGACTCCCGACTCGTCGGGACATGATGCGGGCGCTGCCGAAGATTCAGCATTGCGACGGACGTGGAACTCGGTGCGCGGCTACTTGCATCCGGTGCGGCCCACGGTTGGCTTTAATCTGATCGATGGGCTGATTCGCATGACGTTCTTCTTGATCATGATCATCAGCTTTTCGTTTTTGAAAGACATCCGCCGCGTCTTTGAATATCACGGCGCCGAACACAAGACCGTGTTCACCTGGGAGAAGGGTCTTGACCTGACTGTCGCAAACGCTCGAATTCAGCGGCGCCAGCACCCACGCTGCGGTACGAGCTTCCTGATGGTGGTGATGCTGGTTTCGATACTGCTGTTTTCGATCATCAAGTTCGATTCGCTGCTCTTCAATTTTCTGGTGCGTCTCGCTTTGATTCCGGTGGTGGCAGGGCTGTCGTACGAAATTATTCGGCTCTCAGCGAAGAAAGAAACAGGATTGTTCTTCAAGACGATTACGCGGCCCGGTCTCTGGCTCCAGAATGTGACGACCAAAGAACCGGACGATTCGCAACTGGAAGTTGCTATTACGGCTTTGAAAGAGAGTTTGAAACTAGAGCCGCAGTCGACTGAGCCGGAGCTGGCTCCGCTGTCTTAATGATTGTGGCACAGACTTTAGTCTGTGAATGGCAGTTGAATCCACAGACTGAAGTCTGTGCCACTAAATAGAATCCACAGACTGAAGTCTGTGCCGCTAAAATAAATGCTCGATAAACTTGCACAAATTGAAACGCGTTATGAGGGGCTAACGAATGAACTCTCTTCAGCAGAGCTCTTGTCGAACCCTTCGGCGTACGCCAAAGCCGCGAAACAACATCGCGGTCTCGGCGAGATAGTCGAAAAGTATCGTGCATTCAAATCTGCGCAGGAAGAACTAACCGGTGCGCGCGAGTTGTTCGATCACGCCGGCGACGAAGACATGCGCGAGCTGGCGCGCGTTGAGATTGAATCGTTGCAGGCCCGCATCGAGCAAATCGAGGCTGACCTTAAGCTGCTCCTGCTGCCAAAAGATCCCAACGACGAGAAGAACGTAATCCTGGAAATTCGCGCCGGGACAGGCGGTGATGAGGCCGCGCTCTTTGCCGGAGATATTCTCCGCATGTATGCCCGCTATGCCGAGCGCCAGCGATGGAAGATGGAGATTCTCGACGCGTCGGAAACTGGCATCGGCGGCATCAAGGAAGCGGTCGCGCTGATCGAAGGCGACAAGGTTTACTCGAAAATGAAGCACGAATCCGGCGTCCATCGCGTGCAGCGTGTGCCGCAGACAGAAGCCAGCGGCCGCATTCACACATCCGCGATCACTGTCGCCGTGCTGCCCGAAGCCGAAGAAGTCGATGTCAAGATCGATCCCAAGGATTTGCGCATCGACACCTTCTGCTCGTCCGGTCCTGGTGGACAGTCGGTGAACACGACGTACTCGGCAGTGCGCATCACGCACTTGCCGACAAACGTCGTCGTTTCGATGCAGGACGAAAAATCGCAGATCAAAAATCGCGAGAAGGCTATGCGCGTGCTCCGGGCGCGCCTGCAGGAGATCGAAGAACAGAAGCAGCACGAGGCGATCGCCGGCGAACGCCGCTCGATGGTTGGGTCCGGAGACCGCTCAGAAAAGATTCGCACCTACAACTTTAAAGAAAACCGCGTTACTGATCATCGCATTGGGCTGACGATCCATCAGCTCGACATCGTCATGGATGGCGGCCTTGATCCGGTTATCGACGCGCTCTCCACGCACTACCAGGCAGAAAAGCTTAGAGAAGAAACGGTCACCGTCTAATCGCGTTCGTAAACTGTCTATGAATGCAACTCCAATTGCCCGGGCGAGCGTAACTCGCCGGCTCTCTTTGGCGGTGGGCGTGTTTCTGATGTCGGTTCTTTGCACCGGCACATCACGGGCACAGGAATCTGCGCCACCAGTACTGCTGGCGCACACTGAGTTCCGCACAATCGATTCGAACAAAATCGGTCAGCGTTACTATCTGCTAATTTCCTTGCCGGATGACTACAAGACCTCTGGAATATCGTATCCGGTTTTGTACGTTATCGATGGCTGGCACTTTCCGTTGATGGCGTTTATGCAACAAAACAACGCATTCTCGAAAAAGATGCCACCCATCATCATCGTTACCATAAGCCACGGCGCGACGGCTGAGACCTCACGCACGCGCGATTTCACTCCGACGAAAGTCAAAGAGCGACCAGGCTCGGGAGGCGGCGCCGCGTTTCTTGATTTTCTGGAGCACGACATAATTCCGTTCACGGATCGAACCTACCGCACAGTGCCTACGGATCGGGCGCTGTTAGGCCATTCGTTGGGAGGATTGTTTGTTCTCTATGCGCTCGAGCACCGTCCAGGTTTGTTCCAACGCTTAATTGCCGCCAGTCCGGCGATCGCATGGGACAATCGAATGTTGTTCAGCGCTTTCGAGCATCTGAAGCAATTGCCCGCACAAGTTCGACTCGATCTTTCTGTCGGCGGCGATGAGCGATCGCGCGATGACCTGGCCGCGTTCGCAAAGCTGCTTGATACGACGAAGCCCGCCAATCTTGATTATCGATTCACAATTTACCCGGGAGAGAACCACGATTCCGTGCGGCTTTCATCTTTCCCGGCGGCAATGTACTGGGCCTACCGACAGTAGATCCCTCGCTTCCATTTTCCGGAGTTTCCTCTTACCTTTGCGGGCATGCCGCGGGTCGCTGTTATCCCTCAACCAAATGCGCCGGTGGAAATGCGAGAAGTACCATCGCCTGAATTAGAGCCGGCTTCTGCTCTGCTCGATGTGCAACTGTCTGAGGTGTGCGGCACCGATGTCTATCTTCAGCGTGGACTTCTGCAAGGCGTCCCGTATCCGCTCGTGCCCGGACACGTTTCGGTAGGGCGCTTAAGCAAGATTCGTGGAAAGCTTTTCGACGTCGAGGGCAGGGAATTCAGCGAAGGCGATCGCGTCACCTTCCTCGACGTGCATCGCACATGCAACGCGTGTTGGTATTGTCTGGTGGCGAAAGCAACCACGCGCTGCCCGCAGCGAAAAGTTTACGGCATCACTTATGGTCTTGATGATGGATTATGTGGCGGATGGGCCGATCAGATTTATCTGAAGCCGGGCACGCGCTGCATTCGACTTGATGCCAGGGCGGAGACTTTCATGGCGGGCGGCTGTGCGCTGCCGACGGCGTTGCACGCCGTCGAGCGCGGCGACATTGCGATTGGCGATACCGTGCTCGTGCTGGGTTCCGGGCCGGTCGGCATCAACGCGATCATTCTGGCGCAGATGCGGGGCGCGCTCAGCGTGCTCTGCATCGGCGCTCCTGCGTCCAGGCTGGACGCGGCATCTGAGGCGGGCGCGTCAGACGTGCTCAACTTTGAAGAAAGTAGCGCGAGCGAAAGACTTGAATGGATATTAGAACGCACGAATGGTCGCGGCGCGGATGTAGCGATTGAAGCCACTGGCGCGCCTGACGCTGTCGTTCAGGCGATGCAGTTCACACGCGATGCGGGACGCGTAGTAGTCGTCGGCCAGTACACGGATCACGGCGCGACTTCATTTAATCCGCATCTGGATTTGAACAAAAAACATTTGGACGTGCGCGGCTGCTGGGGTTCAGACTTCTCGCATTTCTATCGCGGAGTGCAGATTGTTTCCGATCCCACTCGTGCCAACCCGTGGACAGCTCTCAAAAGAAAGTTATCGTATTACAATCTCGAGCAGGCAAACGAGGCGTTGGCGCAGGTCGCTAACGGCTCTGTTCTCAAGGCGCTGATTATGCCGCAGGGGTCTAATTCTTAGCTTCCGCATCGCAACGATTCGCATGCTAAGCAGCGTCTTACAACGAAGCACTGAGACCAAGCCGCAGGAGGACAGTGATGTTACATATTCTTTGGATGTTTATTGTCGGGATAATCGTCGGGTTGATTGCCCGCGCGATCATGCCCGGTGCGCAGCACATGGGAATTCTCATGACGGGAGTCTTGGGAATAGTGGGCTCAATAGTCGGTGGCCTTATTTCGCGCCTCTTTAGCAAACCCACTGACGGCTCGTTCTTTCATCCGGCCGGTATCATCATGTCGATCATCGGCGCGATCCTGGTGCTCTTCCTCTGGGGCCGGTTTATGAGCTGAACCGACCCAACAAAGATTCCCGGAGTGCGCCGGCAGAGCGTAGCGGCGACGGCGCTTTGGATCGCCATATCGAAGCAGGGATCCAAAGCGCTGTCTCCCGATAAATCGGGATTGCCGCCGCACTCCAAATTCTTACTGCCCGCCCGAGATTACGCTTCCAATGTTCTTGTCCTTCAGCATCTTGTTGAAGTTGCTGAGATCAGTGGCGGTGACTGCATCCAGCCGCTTTCGCAGATCCGCCAACTTTGACTTGAACATTGCGTCTACTTCCTGCTGTTGCTTGCTGGGCGGGTAGTCGCCGCCGGAAATGCCGCCGCCCAGATAAGTCATCTTGCCGATCAACTGGCCAGGGTAGCGGGTCGTGTCTTGTCCCTGACCGCTGTACCTGCGCTGAATCAAGCCGTCTTCGATGTCGGTCAATTTCTTGTCGAGATCGTCGGCGGCTGCCCGCACATCTGCATGCTCGGCGCCCAGCTTGTAGAGTTGTGCGCGCATGGTTTCGATTTGGTTGACCATGTCGCCGGCAGATTCGAGATCCGTGCGCAGATCCATCAGCAGCGCCGTCTGTTTCTGAATGTCAGCTTCAGTACCGCCAGAGTTTGGATCTTTCAAGACCGTCAGCGATTGACTGCCAACTTCCTGGCCGTCCACGAGCAACTTCACCGTGTAGGTTCCCGGCGGCATGAGCACACTCATGCGTCCGCCTTCTGGCAGCGCCCGCCAACCTTCGTTGTTGAGCTTGACGTCAGCTGCATATATCGGCGCGGTACGAAGGCGAACTTCTTTCGAGTTCTCGTTGCGCAGATTCCACCACACGCGATTCAGGCCCACGTTACGCGTGCCCCGAATTGTCTGGACTGTGTTGCCTTTAGCATCGAGGATTTTGACCGATGCTTCCTTAGCAGGCGCAGCTTTCAGATAGTAGTTGATGTCCGCGCCGTAGGGCGGATTCTGTCCCGCCGTAGGATCGTCTGAAGACGCGTAGGGCACCGTGATCCCGCGCAGACGGTACGTTTGATGAACCGGGAACAGATAAGCGT
>DATNEI010000174.1:0-7788 GCA_035606795.1 Pyrinomonadaceae bacterium | reverse complement strand
CTGCTCGCGGTTCTGTAAGGGCGGCGAAATCTGCGGATAATTCCTATGAAGCGTTGTCCAAAATGCCATCGAGCCTACGAAGACGAGACACTACGATTCTGTCTTGAGGACGGCAGTCCGCTTTTCGACGCGCGCGATTCGGAAGCGCCTGCGACTGAAATCCTGCCGGCTCGAGGCACGCCAACACTCAAATCGAGCGGCCCTACTACTCCAAGTTATCTTCCCGGAGATTCAACAAATCGCGAACTGACTGAGCCGCGCAGGTCGAATTCGATCCTGACTGTCGGAGTAGTAGCGATAGCGCTGCTTCTGTTTGCCCTGGTCGCCATCGCCGGAGTGTTTCTGTTGCGACAGAGTGGCGACAAAGACGCCCACGTGATTCAGTCCGGCACCCCGGCGCAGACTTCTTCACCGGTGAAGCGAGACGACGCGCCGGTTGCGAGTGAAACGCCAACGCCCTCGTCGTCGAACTCGCCAATCAAGATAACCGCATCCGCATCGTCAACTCGATTAGCGGTTCAGGCCAACACTTACTATGCGTCGAACGCGATGGATGGCAAGAAATCCACTGCCTGGATTGAAGGCGTCGATGGCGCCGGCATTGGTGAATGGATTCGGTTTGATTTCGATCGCGAGATTAATCTGCATCGAATTCTTTGGCAGCCCGGCTATTTCAAAAGCCCGATGATCTGGAGTCAGAACAATCGCCTGGCAACCGTGACGGCGGAGTTTTCGGACGGAACTTCGCGGCAAATTAATTTCGACGATCGCATGGACAGCCAGAAGACGGACACTGGATCGGTGCGCACAAAATGGGTGCGATTCGTCATTAAGTCGGTCTATTACGGCACCGATCCCGACACCGCACTTTCTGAAGTCGCTTTTGAATGGGACCAATGATCGCCACGCCAGAGACCGCAGCGGAACGTGACCTGAGAGACGAGCAACTCCCGGGCTTGGGCAAGACCGTCGGCATTCTCGGCGTGCCGCTGGCCTTTGGGCAGAGCATGCTGGGAGTGGAACTCGGGCCTTCAGCTACGCGGGTCGCCGGACTGGCACCGGGGATTGCGTCGCTTGGTTATGAAGTCAACGACCGCGGGGATCTCCGAGTCGAACGCCCGCGGTCTCACCGTGAAAGCGATAGCCTGAAACATCTGAACGAGGTCTTCAGCACTTGCACTCAGTTGGCGGTCGAGACGGAAGCGATTGTCGATGCTGGAGAAATACCTCTGACGCTTGGCGGCGATCACTCGATAGCGATTGGATCGCTGTCGGGCATCGCCAAAGCTTTTCGCAAGCGCGACCAGACGCTCGGGTTGATTTATCTCGACGCCCACGCCGACATGAATACCGAAGAGACAACGCCGTCAGGGAACATTCACGGGATGCCCCTGGCGGTGCTGCTCGGTTTCGGCGCTCCGGAACTGGTGGCGATTGGCGGACACGGTCCGAAGTTCGACATCGATGTTTGCGCTCATGTCGGCGGGCGCGACCTCGATCCCGGTGAGCGGAAGTTGATCAAAGAAACGGGTATTCGCTTCTTCACCATGCGTGAGATTGATGAACGTAGCCTGAGCACATGCATCGATGAGGCAATTGCCATCGCCAGTCGCGGTACGGACGGTTTCGCGGTCACCTTTGACGTTGATGTGCTTGACCCGGGTGATGCACCCGGTTCCGGCACACTGGTGCGCGGTGGGTTGACCTATCGCGAGGCGCACCTGGCGATGGAGAAAATAGCGGACAGCGGCAAGATGCGTTCACTCGAGGTGGTTGAGGTCAACACGGCGCTTGATGTGAACAATCGCACCGCGGAACTCGCGGTGGAGTTGATTCTGTCGGCATTGGGAAAAACGATCTTATAAGTGGCACAGACTTCAGTCTGTGTTAAGACGAATCACAGACTAAAGTCTGTGCCACTATCCTTATGACAAACAAACTTCGCATTGGGGTAATTTTCGGTGGTCGCTCAGGCGAGCACGAAGTGTCCATCCGTTCGGCGCGGTCGGTAATTGAAGCGATCGACAAATCGAAGTACGACGTCGTACCGATTGCCATTACCAAAGAAGGGAACTGGCTCGGGCCTGCCGCCGCCGTAAAGCTTTTGCCCGAAGACACTCAGCGAAAACTTTCCATCAACGCACAAAAACAAAGCACCGAGGACGTAGCCATTCTTGGCGATCCTTCTCGCCGCGGGCTCATGCGACTGGACAGCAGCGATCAGTCACGAGACAAACTGGACGTGGTCTTCCCGGTGCTGCATGGCACCTACGGCGAAGACGGGACGCTCCAGGGATTGCTGGAAATGGCGGCGATGCCTCTGGTTGGTTGCGGGACGCTGGCATCGGCGTGCGGCATGGACAAAGTGACGATGAAGGCTTTGTTCAAAGAAGCAGACCTGCCCATTTGTGCCTACACCTGGTTTTTGCGTTCGAGTTGGGAAGATGATCCGGACAAAATCACTCGTCGAGTCGTGCGTGAAATCGGCTTTCCTTGTTTCGTTAAGCCGGCGAATCTCGGCTCCTCAGTCGGCGTCTCTAAAGCGACAGATAAGGCTTCGTTCGCAAGAGCTGCGAATCTTGCCGCGCGTTACGACCGTAAGATCATCGTCGAGGAATTGGTCGATGGACGCGAGATCGAATGTGCCGTGATGGGAAACGACGAACCACAGGCGAGCCTGCCCGGCGAGTATGTGATTCATGAAGAATCGGCGCGCTTCCTCGACTACACCGAGAAATATTCCAGCACCGGCAATGTCGAATTCATCGTGCCGGCGCGCATATCAAAATCTGTCATCAAGAAAATTCAGGGAATGGCGGCGAGAGCTTACCGGGCGATTGACGCTTCCGGTCTTTCGCGTGTCGATTTCTTTCTGAAGAAAGACGGCGAGTTGCTCGTCAACGAAATCAACACGCTGCCCGGTCTAACGGACGTCTCGGGTTTTCCCAAAATGTGGGAGGCCACCGGCGTTTCGTTTACCCGCGTAATCGATCAACTAATTCAGTTCGCGCTCGAGCGTCATCGCGAGCGGGCGCGCAACGAAACAAGTATTTGAGCACCTACACCTGCTCGTGCCCGCCGCGAAAGCAAGGATAACCAACCAGGAAGCATTGGAAATCAATCGGGCAGTCGTGTCTGAAGCGATAGACACTTTGCCAAACCCCGCCTCTACCAACGAAGCGCGCTAACAGCGACTGCCTACTACAGGAGAAGAGTTTACAGTGTGCGGAGTTGCGAGTATGATGCGGACGTTCTTTGCACACTCCACAGCCTTGACGCGCCGCGCGGGAGATTTCCGCATGCTTCGTCATCGCGCCTTACAGACTCCCAATGAGGCAGCCTCGCAAAACTCCTTAATTGGCAGCTTTTAACTGAAACCCAGGGCGGGCCTGCGCGTCCCCTTGCGAGGCCTTGCCTAAAACACAAGGGGAAATTAAGGAGAACAAGATGAGCAAGAAAAACGACTCCAAGAGTAATAAACCTACAGGCGGCATTCCGAAGGATCCGCAGGATGAGTCGCTGCCTCGCGACTTTGAGGAAAAGGCGAAGCAACGATACGAAAAACTCGTTAAGCCCGAGCTAAATCTCCAGCAACACGTCGAGCATGAGAAGCGGGAGTTTCTTCGTCAACAAGCGTTAGCACAAAATCCAGCGTTGAAGTATCAGCCGTCCACTGGAACGACTACACCGTGTGGAAACGGTAACCTTGAAACAACGTTGGACGCGGCTGAGTGGCAAGGCGCCTTTGGCCAGCTACCGCTGACGGCGACAAATCCCTTTGCGGGTTTTACGACTGGCCTCTTTCCTGGCAGCGTTGCGAACGCGAATAGTCACCAAACGTGGGTTGGTACTGGATCCGATCCGAATGTACCCATACCAACAACCGCACAGGGCTCTTCGGGTGCGGTGCGCATTGGCAATGCAGTCGCCGGTTGTGGTTGCGAGCTTTTGTCCAAGACCTTTGTGGTTACACCGGCGGTAAGTACGATCACATTTTGGTTTGCGGTAGTACTTCAAAATCCGCAGGTTCCGCCTCATGCACCAGGCGTTCAGCCTTTCTTTTGGGTCAGGGTAACTGACGCTTCGGGCAACATCGTTCCAGGGGCGTTTGATTTCGGTAATGGCACGGACATTCTGGTCGCCGATTTCACTAACCCGTTCTTTCAAATAGGAAAAGACGCAGCGGGCAACCCCAATGGCATCGTTTACAAAGATTGGAGTTGCGCTCAAATTGATCTTTCGTCACAGATTGGCAAACAAGTAACGGTGGAATTCGTGACTGGGGACTGCGGCTTGTGTGGGCACTGGGGCTACGCCTACATCGACAGTTTCTGCGGAGATTGCAAAGGCTCGCCAACCGGAAACCTCACTTACAACTGCGAAGCCAGCACCCACTGTGGTCCGGGCCGCATCTGTTTCGATTACGAACTTCCGACTGCCAAAGACCCAAAGGGCAACCCGATTACCGGCAGTGTGGTGATCACACTCGGAATTTACCAAAATGGCGCCTTGCTGACTCAACTCACAAGTCCAACTTTGACCAGCGGAAGTTCTTTCTGCTTCAACATTACACCAGGGTCGATTCCGGGGATCAATACTTCGCTCGGAGGTTTTGACTTTGCAGCCACCGGGGCCTTCGCTATAGGTACCACCAACCTTGGGCATATCAAGGTCGGCAGTGCACCCGATGGCACCACGCCCGGACAAAACAACGACTATCTAATCGCCTGCAAGACTTGCGAGGAAATCAAGAAAGATCAGGAGGCCTTGCTAAGTAAGAACTGCGCGCACAAGGTCAATTTGCTGCCGCGCATTAGTTGCCACTGTCCGGATAGTCCGCCGGATAAGGGCGATTGTCACTGTCATTGTGTTGCCGTCAAACTTCCAGACATCAAGCCTTGCATCTCTGTCGCCTGGGGTGATAGCCCATGTGATTGCATGGAGACGGATGACGTGGAGGTTTTGTGCATCACCGTCTGTAACTGCTACTCAAATGTTACTTTCAACGATCTCACCATCGGTCAAATTCAGATAACTGATATGGCCGGAAATCCCGTGCCGATCTTACCGGACGGAACACCTTCGGTGCAGGTCATCCCTTCAGGCCCAATTTGTTTTGGAGACGTCGGACCCTGTAAAGGCAGAAATCAACCTGACTGTGTCTCGAGAGAGTTAGTGCTTTACACTCGTGGAGCAGTGGGCAAGGATTACCGCCTGTCATTTGAAGGCGTTTGCTTCAAAGTTTTCCATGAGTTCCAATCGGAACAGTGCTTCATTGTGACACTGTGCCAGGATTAAGGACTCACCGTTGACTCGCAGCATTTAACGGGGCGCTGCGCGATTAGTCCCGCGTAGCGCCCCTAAAGCGAGGACCTGAGCGATCTCGAAACTGAACAAAACCGTAGTAAGCAAACGAAGCAAGGGTCAAATTACACCATCGAAGGTTAACGCAGAACCGGAGCCCGCAGCATTGAGATGTGCCTACTCCTTCGGCGCGCGATAGCCCTTGCGCGCTCTGAGAGTCACCTCTGGCTTCGAAGACCTGACCTGGACTGTGCGCCATTTTCCATCGCGCGCGCGATTGGTCGATCGATAGCCGATCGTGTATTGATGCCCGAGTTCTTCTGCGATTGAAGCGAACGAATCGCGCAATTCCAAACCACCAGGCGCGTCGACATAACGCCCTCCACTTTTCTCGGCCAGATTCCTGAGAATCGCCATGCCGGTCAGATCGCGGTTCGGTCCTTTCTCAGCCATGTTCGCGCCGTAAATCGTCGCGTTCGCCGCTGATGCGCGATCAAGAGCTTTGTCGGAACTCGCACTGCTGTAATTCTCGCCGCCATCGGACAGCACCACGATCGCGCGCCGTTTTTCATCTCGTTTCGCCAGGTCGTCGGCCGCACGAACGATCGCATCGTTGAGCGCGGTCTTGGTTCGCGTCTTTAGCACATAGACACGCTGCGGAAGATCGCGGCCAGGTGAAAAGTCGCTCAATTGCTCAACTCTGGTATCGAAACTGTAGACGGCGGCGACGTCTTCATCGCGGAGCCCGTCCAGAAAACGAATGGCCGCGCTACGCCCCAGCGTCAGACGCGACTCCATGCTGCCCGATGTGTCGATCAGAATCGCCGCGGCGAACGGTGTCTCTTCCGCGCTGAAGGTAGATATTTTCTGCGGCGCGCCGTCTTCGAATATTTGAAAGTCAGCTCGTTTTAGACCCGGTACAAACTTACCGTTCTTGTCCAGGACCGTGACATTCACGATCACCAGGTCAGTAGAAACCCGAACGACGTCATCCTGTTCCTCGGGCGTCGGGCTGGCGGCCGGCTGAAATTCTTTTCGCTCAATTGTGGACTTGACACTCTCTGTCCTTGCGAGTGAGACACCAACGGCTATCAGAATGAGTGCAGCGAAAAGCGGTGAGAAGCGAGATAAGCGTATGGTCGGAAGAGGTGCTGGTTGCATTAATGGCGGGGACCACGCACGAATTGGACGACGGCAAGCAATTTGTTAGCTTGCTCGATCAGACAAGCCGAAACCACACGGCGCGGCGTTTTTTCGACCTCGCCATAGAGTTCCTTCGCCAGGTCTGCGAGCAGATTAACGCCATCCCCGACCGTATTGGGCAGGTCTTTCGGATCGGCGTCCATCTCTGAGCCGCCAACTTCATTACGAATGCGCTTAGTTAGCTTTTCGAGCCGTTCAAGTTTCTTCAGGTCAGCGGCGTTGAAGACGCTGGCGGCGGCGTAGCTGGTCTTCAGCTCAGTCGCGAGGTCGCTGGCTTCTTTCGCGCGGGCGACGTGCTCTTCATGTTCTTTTTTTTCCGCTTTGAGAATCAAGCGCGTGCGCGCATCAGTTTCACGTGATCCAAAGTCGACGTCGTTTTCGTCGTCTTTGTTGTTTGTAGGCGCAGGACTTGAAGGCGCTTGGGCAATTGGCGATCGCGGGGAGCTTTGGGCGCGAGCAGGCACGGCGCAAATCATCAAACCAAACACCGCCACCAGCGCTGCGACACCAAAAGACTCAACCAGATTCATCCGCGACAACATGTGTTGCTCGAAACTATCGTAACCGAATTTCCAAACGTCCCCAAGCAATACTGTGACGGGAAAAAGTAGTCCGAGAGTTGGCCGTGAATTTACGGAACGCGTCCCGGATTGTTAGGAGTATTGATGAACTCGTCGCCTTTGCCGGACCGGGGGGCCTTACCCACGACGATCGTCTTGGAAGCCGGCGCATCCATGGGCGGCGCCGGGTTGCCGGGTAACGCCTTGAACGGAACGGCCGCGCGATCGGCGCCCCCCACAACTCGCGAAAAAGTCGCGCTGATGTAGTCCTCCGTGGCTACTTGAACGCTGTAATGCGAGCGCGCATCAGGCGCCAAATCAGTCGTCTCGGGCGCAATCACGCGAGTGTCCATTCCCGAGCCGACGCGACGTCGCAATTGCAGCTCGACCGCGATGTTCTGCATCGTCTCGCTCGAAATGTTGTGAACGGTGCCTCCCAGAGTCGTCGTCTTGCCATTGACCATCGCGTCGTCGACAAACACCTCAACCTTCGGCGCTTTGCGCTTAACTTCAGCTTCAGCCAGGGCGGCAACCTGTCGCTCGTGGCGCTTGCGCAGTGCCATATAGCCACCTAGAACTGCGCCGGTGAGGAGCAAAGCGCACAGCACACCGATCAAGAGTCGCTTAGTGTGCCGTCTTTCTTCTTCGTCAATGGGGATTGGTTGTGTTTCGAGTTGGTTGAGTATGTTCATGAAAAATAGAAAGCTCTACGGTCGGGCTG
>DATNEI010000165.1:0-60984 GCA_035606795.1 Pyrinomonadaceae bacterium | reverse complement strand
GGTGGGATGACCAGTGTCGGGAGATACGGGCAAACGCCAAATGTCTGCGTTCTGTTTGAGCGTCGAAAACGCCAGACGTTTGCCGGCGGGCGAAATGGCGATCTCGACATCCTGTCCCGCGCCGATAGTGAGTTGCTGTGGCGCACCTGAGGGAGTGCCGTCGCTGGAAATTGCCGCGCGCCAGATATTGATGCCGCCGCCACGATACGACGAGAAATAAATCACGCGGCCCGTCA
The DNA here is from genome assembly GCA_035606795.1 of Pyrinomonadaceae bacterium. Taxonomy (GTDB): domain Bacteria; phylum Acidobacteriota; class Blastocatellia; order Pyrinomonadales; family Pyrinomonadaceae; genus UBA11740. The sequence goes on along the minus strand of DATNEI010000165.1, from coordinate 60,748 downwards.
GCGACCAAACCGGATTCAAGTCCTGGACAGCATCATCAGTGATCAAGATCGATCGGCCCTGGGCAAGATCGAGGACCCGCACATCGAACTTGGTGCGCTCGATGTTTTGAAAAACAATCTTTGTACCGTCAGGCCCCCAGCGCGGCCGCACGTGATTGATCGCTTCGGACGTATCTGAGGTGAGCTGTTGCGGATTGTGACCGAGTGGATCGACTGACCAGATGCGACGCGGACCCGCCCATGATGCATCGAACGCAATTCGCCTGGCGTCGGGCGAGTAGTCGGGATTAAAAGCGTTTTGAATCAACCGCTTTTCTGCGCGAGTCTCGACATCAATTGTCCAGATGTCGCCATCAACGAACATTCCAAACACGTCACCCGGCTCCAACTTCACTTTCGGATTACGACCCCGGACAAACAGAATTGTCTTCCCGTCGGGAGACCATGCCGGTTGAATATCGTCGTGCTCTCCTTGTGTCAGGCGTCGCTCATCGCCGCTCTGAATGTTCTTGATGAAGATGCTGCGGATGCCCGCGGCTTCGCGACTGAAAGCCAGCACATCGGCATCAGGCGACCAGGCCGGATATTCTTCGATCGATTCTGAAAAGGTAATCTGCGACAGGCGCAGCGGTTTTGCTTCTCCCAGACTTCCGGTAGTGACCGGATCGTCGGGGCGGCGTGGAAGTCTGAGTAGAGTTTCTCTGGAATCGAGGCCGGCAGTCGCCAGCGCCGCACCATCGATGCGACAAAACCTCAGCGCGTCGTCAGAAAAAAGTCGTCCACAAGCCGGGCATTCTTTCATCTACTTAATCCAAACCGTTTTGATGTTCACGAATTCGCGAATTCCAAAATAACTCAATTCGCGTCCGTAACCCGAATGCTTGAGGCCGCCGAATGGCAGACGCGGATCGGAAGCGACCATCCCGTTGAGGAAAACCGAGCCGGCTTCGAGTTCGTCGATGAAGCGACGCTGCTCGCCAGGATCGTTGGTCCAGGCAGCCGCACCCAAGCCGAACGTCGTCGCATTAGCAAGTTCAATCGCTTCATCGATGGTGCTGACGGGAAAGAGGGAAGCCACCGGCCCAAAGAGTTCATCGCGAAAGGCCGGCGAATCTTCCGGGATATTGGCCAGGACTGTGGGGGCGTAGAAGTTTCCGCGCGCCAGCTTGCCTTCCAATTTCAATCGCTGCCCACCTGTCAGAATTTTCGCGCCTGCCGTTGCGCTCTGCGCGACCTGCTGTTCGAGATCTTCGAGGATTTGTGGGGTGGCCAGCGGTCCAATGTCTGTCGTCTCGTCAATTGGATTCCCGACGCGTAGACGGTTCATCGCCGCGACGAATTCCGATTCAAACTGGTGGTAAATCTCCTGGTGCACGATGAAGCGCTTGGCCGCGATGCACGATTGGCCGTTGTTGATGGTGCGAGCTTTCACCGCAGTGCTGACTGCTTCGGCAAAATTCGCCGAGGGCATCACGATAAATGGATCGCTGCCGCCGAGTTCGAGCACTGTCTTCTTAATTTGTTTGCCGGCAATGCTCGCGACGCTTCTTCCGGCCGGTTCACTGCCAGTCAGCGTCGCGGCCGCCACGCGTTGATCTTCGAGAACCGTCTGCACTGCGTCAGAGCCGATAAGCAAAGTCTGAAAGGCGCCTTCAGGAAAGCCGGCGCGACGGAAAATCTCTTCGATCGCCAGCGCACATTGCGACACGTTGGAGGCGTGCTTCAGCAAACCGGCGTTGCCGGCCATCAAAGCGGGCGCCGCAAAACGAAAGACTTGCCAGAAAGGAAAATTCCACGGCATGACTGCGAGGACGACACCTAACGGCTGATAGTGCACATAGCTCTTCGTCGCGCTCGTTTCAACGACCTCATCTGCGAGATGACGTTCGGCATTCTCAGCGTAGTAGCGACAAACCAAGGCGCACTTCTCCGCTTCCTGCACCGCGGCATTGATGGGCTTGCCCATCTCGAGCGTCATCGTGCGCGCGAACGTCTGCTTTTCGCTTTCGAGAATCTCGGCCGCGCGCATCATTTTTTGAGCACGATCGGCAAATGAGTTGCGTCGATGCTCGCGAAAGGTTTCCGCGGCGCGCGTCATCTTTTCGGCCAGTTGTGGTGCGGTCAGGGAATCGAAGGTTTGCAGGAGTTCGCCCGTAGCAGGATTAATCGACGATATCGGCATGGCGAGAATTATAAAGCGTCATCAGCCGACCGCCATCATCTCGGGCTCTTCTTCATCAATCGCCACAGTCTTTTGTCTTTTGCGCAACACGATCATGCCGATACCGGAAATAATCAGTGCCGTGCCCGCAATTAATCTCCAATTGAGACGCTCGTCCAGGACCATCATTCCGAGAATCACTGCTATCACCGGCGTAACCAGGGAAATCAACATAGTGTTCGTCACGTCCATGTGACGCACGAGCCAGTAAAACAGTGTGAAAGCGATGACTGAACCTATGATGACCAGATATGCAAGCGCAAGGATCGCCGTCGCAGTCCAGTGAAGTCGAAAAGGATTTCCTTCCGTTGCGATTCCCAATGCCAGCAACGGTGGAAAACCACAAACCATCTGACCGGCAGCGAGCACGAATGGATCGATCTGCGTGCCATAAGCTTTCACCAGCACGTTTCCGTATGAACCGCACAACGCACTCATAACTAATGCGATACTTCCCAGTAGGGCGCCCTTACCTGCAAGTGTCAGTTGATTGGAGAAGATGACGATGACACCGGCGACGCCAAACAGCACACCCACGACTCGCTTCGCAGTGATCCGTTCGTTCGGAAGATAAAGGTGGGCGAGCACCATCCCAAACGCGGGGAAAGTGGACTGGAGTACGGCGGCCAAGCCTGAAGAGATGCGCTGTTCACCCCAAAAAACCAGGCCGTAGTTGAGACTGAACTGCAACCACCCGACAACCGCAATCACAAACCACTCACTGCGCTGTCGGGGCCAGCGGACGCCGCGAGCAAGGATGATCGAGACCAGGATTGCTGAAGCGAATACAAAACGAATTCCCGCAAAAGTAAATGGCGGTAGATCATTCAAACCAAGCTTGATAAATAGCCAGGTTGATCCCCAGATGCCGCAGAGGATCAGCCAGACGATGCGAGCTTTCATTCACTGAGTTGTACGTGAGGAGGGCGGAATGGTCAATCGCATGCTTTGCGTTCCTTTGCGCCTTCGCGCCTTTGCGTGAACCTACTCTCACGCTAAGGCGCAAAGACGCAAAGTGCCGCAAAGACGGCTAGCTCTTGTCGTGATGCTGCAGGTTCAGCTTAATGATATTGAAGACCGCTCCTTGCGGGTCAGCCAGCACTGCGAAGCGCCCGACTTTTTCGATGTCGGTTGGCGGCACGTAAATGCGCGCGCCCAGTGATTTCGCCTGCTCTGCTTTGGCGTCGCATTCATCAACTGCAATGTAAATTCCCCAGTTCGGGGGCATCGGTCCCATCTGCGGTTGAATCTGCATCATCCCGCCGATGTGCTCTTCGCCATTAATCCATTCCGTGTAAGGCGTCGCGCCGCTGTCGGTCTTACTCTGCCATCCGAATAGCTTCGTGTAGAAGTCTTTCGCTTTGTCAGTGTCATTCGTCAACAGCTCGTTCCAGCAAAGTGAATTGGTTTCGCCTTTAACACCCAGGCCGGGGTGCGACTTCGCTTGCCAGATGCAGAAGTGTGCTCCGGTCGGATCGGCAATCACGGCCATGCGTCCATGCTCGGACGCGTCGAACGGCGGCTGCACCACAGTTCCTCCCAGTGACTGCGCTTTCGCAGCTGCTTCATCAGCATTCGCTACCGCGATGTACGACGCCCAGTTAGTAGGCACGTGTTTCATCTCCTCGCCCTTTTGGTAGGACGCGGCGACGGCCTTCCCGTTTAGCGTGTAGATTGTGTAAACCATGTCGGGCCCGATGGGATTGTCGGTACCTTCCCAGCCAAACATTTCACTGTAGAACTTCTTGGCTCCGGGACCGTCGGTGGTCATTAACTCAATCCAGCAAAAATTGCCGGGCGCATGTTGGATCTGTGTTTGGGTTCCAGTGTCGCTCATTTGATTGTCTCCCGCGTAAAATTTGTGGAGGCGAACTCTATCAGTGCGCAGGGAAAAACTCTAGCGGAGCGAGCACGGTGAATTGTAAAGATTTGTAAAATCTGTAGCTCAAAAACGAAATCGCGCTGCTCTCACCCGAAGATGTTAGCAGCGCAATCTCGAAGTCTTATGAATCGCCGAAGCGATTCGTAAGATGGCAACCTGGACTCGTCAGTACCAAGCTGCCAATTTGTATCCCGACAAGCAATCGGCGGTCGACGCTTCCCGGTCAGCACGCGATTCGTTTCAGTTAATCTCGCAACCCTTGCGGGTCGCAAAATTTGTTTCTACGAATCTCACATCAACTACAACCGAAGCCGCAATCAACGTGGTGCCTTTAGGTAGTTTTTTGAGGTGGCTGTCCTCCACCGCCGGTTACGTTCCCGGCAACGAGGCTCAGATTTCTCTGAGCGACATGGCTCACCACCAGCGGGTCCTCTCTAGTGGTTGCTACCCGTTTTTATCCGGGCGCCCAGGAAAACGTTGCCGTCTTCCCTGGCAGACTTTTCAGCCTCAACGAGTGGCGTCAATAACAAGTGCAAACCGCTCTGCCTTTGCTCTCTCCCAGAACCTCACGGTTCCGTTCGCCGATCCTCTCGCCGGTCTCGATGGCCGTAACCTTCGTGACGCTGAGTCTTATACCGAAAAGAATTTTTCCGATCAACTTTTTGTGTGTTTTATTTCCTGAAGGGTGATTTATTTGCTTTGTGAGATGGATTTACTGAATGTTTAGTTCGTTTTTGAAAAAAACAGATCTGGAAAGAAAAAAGGATCGAGGAATACCTCGAGGTCAGGAAGGTGGGCTCGCCCCCGCACAACACCAAAAATCTTGAAGCGGGGGCAAGCCCACCTTCCTGACCATGAGATTTAACCGAAGTTAGTTCTATGCGGAAGCGATTTCTCAGTAAGTTCGCGATATCTAAAGCACTTCGTGTCGTGATCGTTAACCATGCCTACGGCTTGCATGAATGCATAACAGATTGTCGAGCCCACAAAATTAAATCCCCGCCGTTTCAAATCGCGGCTCAATTCGTCCGATTCCGGCGTGGTGGCCACTACCGGAGCGCCGGCTTTTCGCTGCACAGATCTGTTTTTTACGAATCGCCAGACGTAAGCGTCAAAACTACCGAACTCCTTTTGGACCGCGCGAAATGCGCGCGCGTTTTGAATCGCGGAGGATATCTTCAGCCGATTGCGAATGATTCCGTCATCCGCCAGCAGCTTGGCAGTTTTGCGCTGGTCATATTTCGCGACTTTTGCGGGATCGAAGTTGTCGAACGCGCGGCGATAGTTTTCGCGTTTCTTCAGAATGGTCTCCCAACTCAAGCCCGCTTGCGCGCCTTCCAGAATCAAAAACTCAAACAGTGTGCGATCGTCGTGAACGGGGACACCCCATTCGCGGTCGTGATAGCCGACGGACAAGTCGGTCTTTGCCCAGTGGCATCGGATTGTTGATGGATTATTCGTGCGGGCCACGTTTCGGGCTGTCTAGTTCTTGCCGTTCATTACAGTCTTGATAGTCTCGAGCAAGTCCGCGGCCTCAACTGGTTTCGCCAAGTGGGCTTGGAAACCGGCAGACAAAGACATCTTCCGATCGTTGTCAGTCGCAAACGCAGTCAGCGCGATCGCCGGAATCTTGTTAATCTCCGAGGACAGCGACCGAATTTGGCGAATGAGGTCGTAACCACTCTCACGCGGCAGTCCGATATCACTCACCAATACGTCCGGAGTAAAAAACGGCAGGCACTGCAGCGCACCGCTCACGGTATCGACGGCTTCGACGGTGGCGCCCGAGCCTTGCAACAGCATCGCGATCAACTCGCGCGCATCGGGTTCATCCTCGACCAGCAGAATTCTGAGACCACTGAGCGCCTCTGCAAGAGTGCCATTCTGTTGTTGTGAGACGGTCGGAGGGGCCGTTGCCTTCACTGCCGCCAGCGGCAAATGGACCGTGAAAGTCGAGCCTTTATTTTCACCCTCGCTGCGCACGCTCACGGTGCCGCCGTGCAGTTCAACCAAGTGACGTACAATCGCGAGGCCGAGACCCATGCCGCGATGTGAACGAGTCGCTGTCGATTCCGCCTGACGGAACCTTTCGAACACGTGCGGCAGGAAATCCTCAGCGATGCCGATGCCGTTGTCACGCACAGTGACTTCGGCAAAAGCGCCGCTGCGCCGGTAATCAACGAACACTGACCCGCCATTCGGCGTAAATTTCACCGCATTCGACATTAGGTTCCAGATGATTTGCTGCAAGCGTCCGGGGTCGCCAGACACCGGCCCGACGGTCGCATCGTAATTCACCTTTATCGAAATGTCCTTGGCGTCCGCGGCCGGCTTGACGACTTCAACCGAGGCGTCAATCACCGGCAACAATTCGACGGGGCCGACTTCCAGGTTGAGTTTGCCGCCGACGATGCGCGAAATGTCGACCAGATCTTCGATCAGTTGGGCCTGCGCCTTGGCGTTTCGCTCGATGGTTTCCACTGCGTGTTGAGTGGTTTTGGCATCGAGTTTGTGACTGCGCAGAATGGTCAACCAGCCCAGCATGGCCGTCAGCGGCGTGCGCAGCTCGTGCGAAAGTGTGGCCAGAAACTCATCTTTGGTGCGGCTGGCAACTTCAGCATCCTGACGCGCCGCGCGTTCGGCGGCCAACAGACGAGCAATCTCGTTCTGAGCCTTTTTCTGTTCCGTTATGTCGCGCGCGATTTTCGAGGCGCCGATAATCTTTCCGCTGGCATCGCGAATTGGTGAAACCGTCAGCGAAACGTCCAGACGGCTGCCATTTTTCGCCACGCGAACCGTTTCGTAGTGATCGATGCGTTCCCCGCGCCGGAGTCTCTTCAAAATCGACGGCTCCTCATCGGGCCACTCCGGGGGAATCAGAATAGTGACCGATTTGCCGATCACTTCTTCAGCTTTATATCCATAGAGCCTTTCCGCTGCCGGATTCCAGCTCGTGATGATGGCGTTCAGGTCTTTAGAAATCACGGCGTCATCGGTCGTGTCGACGATAGCCGCCGCATGCTGCAGCGCTTTCTCGGCGTGCTTGCGCTCGGTGATGTCCTGGCAAAGAGCGACCAGATTAAGCGCCCGGCCCGTGCCGTCGCGAGTGATCGACACGCTGCACTGCGCCCAAATCTCGGTCGCGTCCCGGCGAAGGTAGCGGTTTTCGATCTCGAAGCGCGGAATTTGGTCAGTCATGAGCGCTTCCAGCTTTTGATTCAGCCCTGGCATATCGTCGGAGTGCGTTATCGCTTCCACGTTCATCTTCAAAAGCTCAGCGCGCGAGTAACCAACGATGCGACAAAATGTATCGTTGACTTGTTCGAAACGCCCGTCGGGTGTGAGCACGGCAACGCCCAGCGCCGCGGTTGAGAAGAACGCACTCAGTCGTTGCTCGCGATCGCGTAGTTGCGCCTCGGCGCGTTTCCGATCGGTAATGTCGACGAGCATGTTGATTGCGCCGATCAATTTGCCGCTGCTGTCGCGTAATGGAGTTGGATACGGAACAAAACTCACACGCGATCCATCCGGCCGCTCCGCAATGGCTTCATGCCCGCGAATCGGCTCGCCTTGTTTCAGGGCCATGGCCATCGGGCACTCGGCGTGTGGCATCGGCGTGCCGTCCGGGTGATAGAGCTTCCAGGTCACGCACCATGAATCAGTGCCAACTTCGGGCACGCGTCCGGACAAATCGACCGCGGCCTGATTGAACATTGTGATTTTTCCGTCCGCGTCCGTGGTGTAGACAGCGGCGGGCAGCGCGTCAATGACTGAGCGATAACGCGCTTCGCTTTCGCGCAACGCGATTTCGGCCTGCTTCATTTCGCTGATGTCGGTGAAATAAAGATTAACGTAATCTGCGGAGGTGACGGGCGCAAACTGAACTGCATAAACACGTTGGGCCACGACCAGTTCCAGCTGCTGTCGAGCTGCATTAGAAAACGCATGTGTAGCGGTACCGGCAATCTGTGCGGGCGCCGTATCACTGATATTAATTCCCCAGGCGGCGAGAAGATTGCTCGCAGCGGGGTTCGCATAGGACACCCGCCCTTCTTTCGTCACGCGGATTACCGGGGCTGGATTCTCTTTTGGCAAGAGACTGGCAGACTCCACCTCGGCTTCCACGCGCTTACGTTCCATGAACTGCCCGATCTGACTGCCGATGCCGGTAAACATCGCGAGCAGAGGTTCTTCCGGCTGACGGATTTCAGAGCTAAAGAATTCGATCACGCCCAGAAATTCCTGGTCGAACGTGATCGGGAAGGCGAAGGCAGCATGCAATCCCTCGGCGCTGGCGATGGGCCCGCGCGGAAAGTTGTCGTCCTTGGAAACATCCCGAATCCACGCCGGTTTCCGGTCCGCCCACACACGACCGGGCAACCCTACACCGCGCTCGAACACGCGTTCCTTGCAAAGCTCTTCAAATCGCGGAACGGTGCGCGACGCTTTCCACATCACGACGCTCTGGAGCGCCTTACCCGACGCATCAGGTAACCAGACGCAACCGAATTCCCATTTGAGTGTCTCGCCGACATTCGAGAGAATTTTTTGCAGAGCGACATTCACTTCCGGAGACTCAGCCAGGATTCGCGTCACCGCCAGATTCGCTTTTAGCCGACGCTGATCCTCCCGGCGTTCGGCCTCCGCTAAGCGCCGCTCATCAACCACAGTAACGAGCGCCAGAAAAGTGACGGCATTCGAAGCCAGGAACAGCTGCAGCATCAAAAGGGATTCGTTGGCGGTGGTGCTGATGAATGGGCCGTTGCCCTGTGATGTTCCCCAAATCGCGAATGCCGACACGACGGCGATTGCCACCGTCACCCCGCGGCGTCCCAGACGAAATGAAGCCCAAAGCAGGAAGGGAATCAGCAAGCGGCTTAACGGGTAGTATTTGATGGCCGTCGGTGATTTTCCGCCAAACGTGACGATCGCGCTGACTGACAGCAACAAGATCAAGGCGGTGGCTTCAAGGTAGCGGCGTCGCGGCAACCAGTGTCCCTGACCGGCCAGCCAGGTAAGTATCAACGGCGCCACCGTCACCGCGCCCGTGAAATCTCCCAACCACCACGTCAACCACAACAGCGGAAACTGTGACCATCGCGCGGAGTGCCACACTATCAGGCTGATATTCCCGATGGTCGCGCTGAGAGCAGTGCAAATGAGCGTGATGGCGACAAACTTGAAAACATCACGCGTCCGATCGACGGAATTGCGAAAGCCAAAGACTCGCAGCGCGCCCCCCGCAGCTACGGCTTCGAGCGTGTTTCCAACGGCGATTGCGACAGCGGCAGCGACCGGGACGGGCGTGGTGAGATTGACGAGTAACGCTCCGAGTAACACACCGGGCCAAACACGAAATCCGAGCAAGAGCAGCGCAGCGATGGCCAACCCGCTCGGCGGCCACACCGGAGAGACGTTGGTGTGCACCGAAGCCAGCGATAAACCAAATTTGCCCGCGACAAAATAAACCGCCGCCACCAATACGATTGAAGCGATGTAGCGCAGGCGACTGTTGTTCATTATGAATAGCCGCGAAAAGTTCAGGGTGTCCGGCTGCGACTCTCCGGAAATTTCTCGGGCCACACTCATAGTACTACTGCCTATCAGGAGTTTACCGATCGTTCTGGGGGAACAACCGCACAGGGGTTAGCTAACTCTACCACAAAAACAAGAGGCGCAAGCATCTCCCGAGACGAGCCATTCTCTAGTCGATCAACTCGCTGAAAACCAGCACGTAGCCGTTGGGATCCCTGACCTCGAACTCCCAGTCGCCGTACGGCTGTTGGCGCAAGGGAAGAATGATTTCCACTCTGTCTTTCAGCGATTCATAGAACTCTTTGACGCCTTCCATTCTGATGTAAGCGTCCCAAACGCCGCCGGCTCGCTCACGGTAAAGGTCAGGCTTCTGATAACCCGGCACGCGTTGAAACATGATTTCGACGGTGTCGCGGCTGACAATCGCGAACAAGTACGGTGGGGTTTGCGGGAAAGGATAAGCAGTGAAGCCGAGTTCGCTTTCATACCAGCGAATCGTCGATTCAATGTCCGAGACGGGGAAGGTGGCCGCGATGCTGTTGAGCTTTGGCATTGATGGTAGCGCTAGGCGCGATCTGTCTCGCCGCCTTCGGGTCCATAGAAGAAAACCCAGACAGCGAAATCCTCGCTGAAGTTTTCGAAGCGATGCTCGATCTCGGCCGCGGCAAACAGGACATCCTGGGGCGCGACAGCTTTTCGTGCTCCGTCACAAACAAACTCGGCGCTGCCCTGCGCGACGACATAGATCTCATCTTGCGAGTGTGGCTCCTGCGTGTCTTCATCGCGCGGGGCGTAAAGTTTGACTAGAAGTGAACCGTGCTCGAAGACCAGGACAGACGATTCGCCCTGCGGACCCGGCAGGCGCGTGAGCGCTTCCGCGAGATTTGACTGCCAGCAGATGTCGGGATGCATGGTGACGCTGCGAATAATACATTAGAATGAGCCGCGCCTCGTATGAACAGAGCCGACCTCAAACAACTCGCCGCCAATCCGGATTTCATCTCCGGCATCTATAACTACTGCGACCGCTGGTGCGAGCGTTGCCCTCTGAGCTCGCGTTGTCTGGTGTTTGCGACTGAAAAAGAAGATCCCGATTTGGATGATCCGGATGTGCGCGATCTAAACAATGCGAAGTTTTGGCGCAAGCTGCACTCGATCTTCACAGATGCACACGAGCTAATTCGCGAATGCGCTGAAGAAGCCGGCGTCGACCTGGAAGCCCTCGAAATGGATGACGCAATCGCCGAACATGAGGCGGAAACCGAAAATGCGAAGGGCCATGAATTGTCGGTGTTGGCTCGAAATTACGGCGGCGCCGTCGAGAACTGGTTTATAACTGAATTGGTCGCGGCCGAGAGTTTGCCCGATGACGCCAGCGCCCAAGCCAGGCGCGAGGCCACCGCGATCGATGTCCAAGCCGCTGTCGAAGTAATTCGCTGGTATCAGTTTTTCATTGCCGCCAAAATCTTCCGGGCGCTGATGGGCGACGACGACGAACTTGACGGCGTGTATCCTGATGATAGCGAAGACGAGATCAATCCCGCCCAGACCGACGCCAACGGCTCAGCGAAAATTGCCTTAATCGCCATCGAACGATCTTTGGGCGCGTGGCGGATCATGCAGAGTTGTGTTCCTGACAAAACCGACTCGATTGCGCCCTTGATGGCGAGCCTGGAAAACCTGAGGAGCGGCATTGAAGAGGCGCTGCCATTGGCGCGCGATTTCATCCGTCCCGGTTTCGACGAAGTGATCTCCGAATTCGCCAGCTGAGTAGTCTTCAAGCGCAAATGAAAGGCAACATCCCCATCCCTGAACTCCCATTCGCCGAAGAAGTGTGGTTGATGGTCGCGGTGACTTCCGTGCGCGAGCGGCGCACGCAGCAGGGCAAACCATTTCGCGACGCCAATGCGCGCAATGCGACCGGCAATCTGCCGCTGAAAATTTGGGGCGAAGTGCTGGAAGGTCGCGAAGATCTGCGGCCGGGTCTGTGGGGCGTTACCGGCAAACTCGAAGCCTACCAGGACCGGACGCAATTCGTCGTCTCGGAATATCGCCCGATTACCATCGATCAATATCGAGAGTATGTCGGCTGCGATCCTTTGATGCCGCGCGCATTTACGTTGGACATTGAGACGCTGGCGTTGCCCGCGTTTCGCGATCGTGTCGGGCCGAAGCTGGAACGTGATTATCGGCTTGGTTACATGCGGCTCGAACAGCAGCAGCGCTACCTCGAAGACATCGCGGCGGAAGAAGAGCGCGTGTATCAACTCGGTTCGTTGAACTCAACGTCCGGACGAATTCTCTCGATTGCCGTGCATGTCGGGCCTGTTCCGGGATTTGAAATCGAAGGCTTAACCACGAATCAAAGCGAGCACGTATTCGGCATCGACGCTGAAGGCAACGAACAGGAAGAAGCCGAAGCATTGAAGGGCTTTCTGGCGCTGATGTCGGATTATGATTCTGAATGTGACTTGATCGTCGGGCACAACATCGTCGGATTCGATTTGCCATTTATCTTTCAGCGATGCCTGGCAAACAATATCGCGGTCAAACCGTTCATCGACCTCGGCGAATTCAGAGTGCAGGGCGTCTACGACACGATGCGCGCATGGTGGCTGGGTGATCGACGCAGCCGCGTCGGACTCGACGACATCGCCTGGGCGCTTGGATTTGAATCGAGCAAAACTTCGGAAGTTGAAGGCAGTCGCGTTTTTGATTTGTATCAGGCGGGCAGGCTGGCCGCTATTCGCGAATACAATCTGAACGACGTGCGAGTAACGCGAAAGGTTTACGAGCGCATGATCGCGTGCTTTGGCGGATAAAGTGGCAGAACCCGACCGTCAGGGAGGGTGCATCCTGAGTCCGACCCTTAGGTGCTGCATCGTGGAAGAATTCGACGACAGGCAGTTTCCACTCGCGTACCTGATCACGGTCCGATGTTATGGGACGTGGCTTCACGGCGATGAGTGATTAAGCATTGACCGGCATGGCATGAATGTTTACGGTCGGAAGCGGCGTGCAGTAAATTCAAAACTCGAAAAGATAATGTCCGACAATATGTCAGCCGAGCCGGTGGTATTGAACGATAGTCAGCGTGCGGTAGTGACGGAAGTTATCAACGAAGTTTGTCGTCATCGAAACTACGCTCTGTGTGCCGTGAGTGTGCGCACTAATCATTTTCACGTTGTGGTTTCCGCACAATCAAAGCCTGAGCCAATTGCCGATGCCTTCAAGAGTTACTCGACGCGCAAACTTCGCAGGCTTAGGCTAATCGGCGAGGAAGTCCGACCGTGGGCCCGGGGCAAGAGCCGACGATATCTGTGGAAGCCGAAGCATGTGTCACGAGCCATTGATTATGTGCTCTATGGACAGGGAGACCTTCCCAATTTCGACGACTAGTGTGCACCCTCCCTGACGGTCGGGTTTCCGCCTCGCGACACTGTTTCATTTCCGAAACACCTCTGCTAAACTGACGAACAATGGACAGTTTGATTCCGGTGCTGACTCTCATCTTTGGCGCAGCAATCGGCGCGGTGGTGGCCTGGCTCGCGCTGCACGCGAAATGGCATCGCGGCTTTGACGACGGTAAAGCGGCGAGCGCGACGGAAATCGCCGCGCTAAACGAACGTATCGCGGCGAAAGATCGCGAACTGCAAAAGCTGCAGTCAGCATTTGATGAAGAAGTCGGTGAGAGCGATTCGCTGCGGACCGAAAATACGCGTTTGCAGGCGAATGTCGAAGGCGAGCGGCGAGCAGCGCACGAGCGCGCCGAATCTTTCAAGCAGGCGGCTGAGGCTCTTGCCGAAAAATTCAAAGCGCTGTCGCGCGACGCGCTGAAAGACAACAATCAGGAGTTTCTTAATCTGGCGCGCGCGACGCTGGAAAAGTTTCAGGCGACCGCGAAAGGCGATCTCGACCAGCGCCAGCAGGCAATCGATCAGCTCGTCAAGCCGCTCCGGGAATCACTCGACAAAGTTGACGGCAAAATCGAAGAGATGGAGCGTATCCGCGCCGGTGCTTACTCTGGCTTAGTGGAGCAGGTAAAAACATTGGCCGCTTCACAGCAGCAGCTCCAGAGCGAAACCGGAAATCTCGTTAAGGCTTTGCGCACGCCGCACGTGCGCGGCCGTTGGGGCGAGATTCAACTGCGGCGCGTCGTAGAACTCGCTGGGATGCTTCAGTACTGCGACTTTCACGAACAGGCAACCGTCTCTACTGAAGATGGGCGCATCCGTCCCGATGTGATCGTGCGCCTGCCGGGAAATCGCACCATCGTGGTGGATGCGAAAGTTCCGTTCGAAGCTTTTTACGAATCGATTTCCACTACTGACGATTCAGTGCGGCTCGATCGTTTGAAGGAGCATGCGCGTCTGGTGCGCACGCACATCAGCCACCTCAGCCGAAAGTCTTATTGGGAGACCGTTCAGCCGACGCCCGAGTTCGTGCTGCTCTTTTTGCCGGGCGAAAATTTTTACAGCGCCGCGTTGGAGCAGGATCCGAAACTTATCGAAGACGGAATCAACCAGCGGGTAATCATCGCCACCCCGACGACGCTGATTGCGCTGCTGAAAGCGATTTCCTATGGCTGGCAGCAGGAGCAACGGGCCGCGAATGCAGACGAAGTCGGCCAGCTCGGCAAAGAGCTTTACGATCGGCTGCGCACTTTCATCAATTACTTTGCCGACATTGGTCGCAATCTCGATCGCGCGCTCGAGTCGTACAACAAAGGCGTCGGTTCGCTGGAAGCGCGCGTGCTGGTGACGGCGCGCAAGTTCAAGGAGCGGGGCGCACTGGCCGGCGAAGAGATTGAGCCGCAGGAGCCGATCGATAAATCGACGCGCGTGCTGAATTTGGATGAAGGCGGTTTGTTTCCTGAGCTGGTGGCTGCGTCGGCAGAAGCGGCTGATGACGATGACGACGACGACGACAGGCATCCACTCCTAAATGTGAAATCTGCCGGCGCAGGCGAATAAGAAGTGCCAAAAGAAATCTGGTTAGGGCCGGTGCTCGGAACGAATCGTGAGCGTTTGCTCGCGCGTTGCGCCGAGTATGTTTCGCAGGGCCAGACCGATCGGCTGATTTACCTCGCGGCCTCATATCCGCTGCTCGAACTGGCGACGCAGAAAATCCTCGACGGCCAAAACACGCGCGGCGTGTGGGGCGAGTTTCCTTTCTATCTGTTTCGCGGATTTGTCAGACGGCTACTGACGAGTGCGATCGTGACAGAAGCCCGACCGTCAGGGAGGGCCAGCAACGAGAGCAGGCCCTTGCTTACGCGCGGGCTTCCGACACAACTCCTGCCGCGCGTGCCCATCGATCGCGAAGAGCTGCCGCTGCGGCACAGTCTGATCTCGCAAATCATTAAGCAGCTTGCAGAAGCCGGCAGGATACCCGCGATTCGCAGGCTGGCGCATCGCGACGGCTGTATTAACACAGTCGCGTCGTTGATTGGCGAGTTGCAACGCGCCGGAAAGACGGCTGAGGAGTTCGCGAGTATCGTTGAAGCGAGAATCGCCGATGAAGTCCAAAGTCCAGAGTCCAAAGTCCAGAGCCCAAAGCCCAAAGACCAAAGATCAAATTCACAAGCTGACTTTGATCGCGATGTGGCGCTGATTTATGCGAAATATTGCGATGCATTGGATCGCTTTGGACTGACAGACGAGGACGCGGATCAACTGCGCGCGCTGCAAATCTTGCGGGAACAGAGCGCCCCCTGGCTCGACCACGTGGACTTGCTGGTGCTGGATGGCTTCTTCGACTTCACGCCCGTGCAGGGTGAAATGCTGCGGCTGTTAATCCCGCGAATTCCGAATGTCATCGTCAACGTCAATCACGACTCGCGCAACGAACAGATCTTCCAGACATTTCAAACGACAATTGAACAATTGAAATCGATTGCTGATTTCGAAGAAATCAGCAGCGCTGAGTGCGTGACCTCAAGCGATCTTCCCGCGCGCCTGTTCAATGCTGACGACCGGGGCAGTAGCCCGGCCATGAGAGAGGGCGCGGAGGCGGGAGCTCCGGTTGCGCTCCTCCGCGAATGCAGTGACCGCGAGACTGAGTTGCGCTGGATTGCCAAAGAGATCAAGCGCCTGATCTTCGAAGACGATTACAAACTCTCTGAAATCGCCCTGGTGGTGCGTGAGCGTGCCGACTACGCCGATCAGATTCTGCGCGTGTTCGCGACGGAATCAGTGCCTGGCAACCTGGAGCGGCGCGTGCCCGCCCACGAGATTCCTTCGGTGCGCGCGACCGCCAAGCTGTTTCAAATTCTCAAAGACCCCGAACGTGAGCACGTCGTCGATCCGAAGGCGAATGACTTCGCGCATCTGGTGAAGACGGGATATTTCCGAATCTCGCAGGAGGATCTCCAAAAGCTGACGGCAACTTTTGATAAGCAGTATGCGCGGCTGCTCGACGTTGAGCCCGGCGCCGGACGCGAAGCGCGGCGGCGTGCGGCGCTCGGCATTGGCGCCTGGTCACCTGACGTAATCGAAAACGTAATCGCTTATGTCGGCAGTGAACTGCGCGTGCGGGCCTGGCTCGATCGGGCCGGGCGGCTAATTCGGGTGTTGCCGTCTTCGCAAGCAGCGCGCTCGTTCATGGGCGCCGACTCTGACGGCGATGACGCGCCCGCGACCGTCGAGTTAGAGCCGCCCGCCGAAGACGAGGCTGCGCCAAAAGAAAAGCCGAAGCGTCCGGCGCCGGTTCACCCTGCAGCGATTGCCTGGACGATGCTTTTGATGGAGCACTTGCGGCAGACGATCGCGACGATGCCTGAAGAGGGAACGCCGAACGAGCTGCGCACGGCTTTGATGTCCGTGCTGGAGCGTTTCGAATTCGCGAAACAGGTAAGCGGAGCGCTGACCAGACGCGAACCCGCGGATGACGTCGCGCAAGTGATGCTCAACATTCGCGGCATGGAAGCTTTGCGGCGCGCGCTGGCGGCCACTGTGCGCAGCTTCGATTTTGCACAGCAAGTTGTGTCGGAAGCCCGACCGTCAGGGAGGGCAAGCTCTCTAAGGCAGCCCTCCCTGACGGTCGGGCTTCTGACACGAACGACATTGCCGGCGTTCATCGATGAACTCGAACGCTGTTTGAAATCGCAAGTTCTTTCGATCGCCGGCGGAGATCGCGACGGCGTGCGCGTGTTGGAAGCGACTGATGTGCGCGGCCTGAAGTTTCGCGCAATGTTCATTCCCGGCCTGAACGAGGGCAGTTTCCCTTTGCGCACTGCGCGCGATTGGCTGTACCCGCACGAAGAACGCGAGCGTTTGAAAAAGCAGGGGGTCGTGCTCGAAGACATCTCGACTGAGACGCTGGTGAAAGAGGAGCACTACTTTTATCAGTGCGTCTGCCGGGCTACTGAGCGGCTTTATCTCACCCGGCCGCTGGCCGCGGATGACGGCATCGAAACAGTGGCGTCGTATTACCTCGAAGAGTTGCGGCGCGCGATTGCGCCCATCGAGCTTGATGCCGATCAGGTTCGCAGCGATGTCAGTCGCCAGGACATTCGCCGCGCATCAAACATCTCGGAGTTAGCCACAAAACTAATCATTCATCAGGCGCGCCAAAGCCAACGCCGGCGTGAAAACGGCTTGCCGCCGGAAGTCATCGCGCAGTTGATGGCGCAAGCGCGGCGCGAAACTTACATCTCTGATTCTGTATTCCGCCGCGTGGCGATCGAGCTGCAACGTGGCGGCGATACGTTCGGCCCTTACGACGGACAAATCACCAATGCCGATCTGCGCGCGCTGCTCGCGAATCATTTCGGGCCTGAATATCCATACAGCGCCAGCGGCTTGAGCGCCTTTGGAAATTGCCCCTTTAAGTTTTTCGCCGCGCGTCTGCTGCGACTCGAGCCGCGCAACGAAGCCGCGCTCGATCTGGCGGCGATCGATGCCGGCAAGCTGCTGCACGACATTCTGCGTCGCTTCTTTGAACGGCATCGCCAGGATTACCTGCCGGATCGGAATCGCGACGACTTGCTGAAGGAACTCTCGCGCGTTGCTGACGAGGTTTTCGCGGAGCACGAGCGCAAAGTGCCGCCGCTTAATGAGCGGATTTGGAAAATCGATTGCGAGATTCGGAAGCTGATTCTCGAACAGGTGCTGCTGCACGAACTTCGCCTGCAGGAGAAGACGCAGCCGCGCGGTATGTTGCCGACTTATTTTGAGTTGGCCTTTGGACGTGTCTCTGAGGGCAGCGATCCTTCTTCCAAATCTGAATACCTGAAGATCGAACGCGCCGGTTCATCAGAGTCCGCTCTGATTCAAGGACAAATCGATCGCGTCGACGTCAGCGAATCAGGCCAACATGTGATCGCGTACGATTACAAGCTTTCACAGGGCGCGCGCATCATCGACATGGAGGCGGGGCGGCACCTGCAAATTCCGATCTACCTGGCCGCGCTCGAGCAACTGTTTCTGCCGAGTTATGAATTGGCAGGCGGCGGTTATTACCGTCTGCGCGGTAAAGGTAAAAGGCTGAATCAGGGGCTGTATCGAAAGATGCTCGGCGACTGCACCTACGTCAGCAGTTACACGTCAATGGTTGATGACGTGCAGTGGCAGCGGCTGCGCCGCGACATCGGCAGGCGCGTCTGGCAGTTCATCGATGCGATGCGCGCGGGCGATTTTCGCGTCAAGCCTTCCGAAGGAAAGAAGACGTGCAAGTTCTGCGATTATTCCGCTGCCTGTCGCTACGACGGTTATCGGATCGGAAGGAAGAATTGATTCATTGCAATGGGGTCAGTACCCGGAACGGTAGTGACGGGGTGAAGTGAGTCGACCCGGTCGCTATCGCTCCCGGTACTGACCTCAAAGCGCAGGAACACATGATCCAATGAGTAAATCTGATCAATCGCTACGCGATCACGTTCTCTACGTGCTTCGTGGTGAAGGCGCGCACATCACTTTCGCAGATTTCGTCGCGGACTTTCCGGTCGCCCGCTGTGGCGAGCACCTGGAAGGTTTGCCTTACACCGCGTGGCAAGTGCTCGAGCATATGCGCATCGCTTTGTGGGATATCCTGGAATTCAGTCGCGACGCGCAGCACGTCTCGCCCAAATGGCCGGAAGGTTATTGGCCGCCGCAGGATCAAGTTGGCAACGCGGAACTCTGGCAGGAAACAGTTGCGAAGTTTCGCGACGATTCAAAACAGATGGAGCAACTTGTCGCCAACCCGGAAACGGATCTGCTCGCCAGGATTCCGCACGGCTCGGGACAGACGATCATGCGCGAAGCGCTGCTGGTCGCCGATCACAATTCCTATCACCTTGGGGTGCTGTTGGCGATGAGTCGCATTCTTAGTTCTGCACGTTGAAGAATCCGCAGATTACAGAAAGAACAGAAGGCAGAAGGCAGAAGGCAGAAGGCAGTAGGCAGTAAGCAGTAAGCAGTAAGCAAAGTCCAAAGTCCAAAGTCCAAAGTCCAAAGTCCAAAGTCCAAAGTCCAAAGTCCAAAGTCCAAAGTCCAAAGTCCAAAGTCCAAAGAAAAACCTTTTCTGCGTAATCTGTGTAATCTGCGGATAAACTTCCTCCAGTTAGCCAAACGACTTATCGTCCGCTGACGGTCCGTAGAGTGCCGGCACCTTCGCGCCCAGCAAGCGCAAATAGACAGTCATCTGGCCGCGATGATGCGCCAGGTGCAGCAGTGAGTCCTGGATCATTTCATAGCGCGGCGCTTCGGCGACCACGTTACCCCCGGCTTTCATTTGCCAGTTCGTTTTTAGCTGTTCGTCGCTCGTGTGGTTGAAAGCTTCACGGGCGCCGGCCGCGGCCTTATCCAGCGCTTCGACGTACTCAGCGCTGGTGTTGAGCGGCTTCATCTCGAACTTCGGACCATCCTTCGGCGCAATGTCGAGTGAATCCTGACTGATCTGCATGGTGACCCACATCGGAATCGTCGCCACCATGTTGGCGAGATAACCAAAGGCCATCGACCTTTCGTGCGGCTTCCAATCGGATTTACCTTCGGGCACTTGCTCGAGAGCATGTCGCGAGCGCTCCACTTCACGATTCAGTTCGGCGAGTAAGTAATCTTTAAGGTTCATTTCACGTCCTTTCGATAGCCATTATACGCTCGGGCGAAAGTCATTGGTCCGATCAGCGAGTTGGCGCGCAATTTTTTGAAACCATGGCAATGCGCGAGGCGTGAAGGCAGTGATCCAAAGAACCAATCGAATATCCAAGGAGCGATTAACATGAACGATGATTTGTGTTTCGCCGCACTTGAGCGTCGCACACGTATGTTGGAGCGCTGGTTGCGCGTCTCGATTGTCGGCTGGGTGGCCATCGGTGTGTTTGCCGTCGTCGCGTTTAGATTTGCATCGAAATCGCAGCAACCGGCGGTCCCGGCATCGCTGAAAGTTTCCGAGCTGGTCGTCGTGGATCCCAAAGGCGTCGAACGCGTGCGCATCGGCGGCGATCTCCCCGATGCCACCTATAACGGCAAACGAGTTCCACGCGGCTCAAAGGCCGGCGGCGTGCTGCTCTATGACAGTCTGGGCCGCGAGCGCGGCGGTTACGTGACTTGGGATTCGGAAAACGTTGGTCTGACGCTTGATACGCCCAAGATGCAAGTAGGAATGTTCGTTGCCGGTCAGGAGGGTTCTGCCTTCGTCATGAACTACGGCCGTGATGCGATTGAGTTGCGTTCCGATGAAGACGGCTCGCGCATTACCGCAGTTCAGGATGGCCGCGTTGTGTCGCAACAGCCCGGCACCATCAAGATGGCTCCGGGGACGTGCGACGATTATCGCGGCGCCCGCGCTCGAGTTTCTGCCGGGCAGGTGATGCGCGATTGCCAAAGGCGTTTCGTCGACAGCGTCTGTAAAGCGTGTCTTGAGCAGAAGTGATCGTCTCACGGTCAGTACCGAGAGCGTAGCGACCGGATCAACGTGTCAGTACCGAGAGCGATAGGACCGGGTCAGTACGAGAGCGGTACCGACCGGATCAACGTGTGAGTAACGAGAGCGGTAGCGACCGGATCAAAGCCAGGTTGAGTCTCATCCACCTCGCTACGCTCGCGGTACTGACACCTGTCCCCCCGTACGTAACGACGCTTCTCTCACTCCGAGTTCTTTCGTCGGTGTTTCTGCTCGCCTACGGCATACGCTTCACGAACCCACGCTGCAAACTGATTGTCGAGGTCGGCAAGCCGGTCCAGTCGGAATGCGTGCAAGTGATTTCGCGGCGAGAAAGTTTCGACCCGCGTAAAGCGCGGGTGTTCGACGCGGCGGGCAAAAACAAAGTGCCCAATGAGATAATTTCGACGCACTTGGACCGCGATGAATGACATTCGCACCTGAAAAGCGATCCGAGTCTTCTCGGGCAGGACCTTCACCGGACCGCATTTCTTAATCATCACTGTCAGCGCATCGAACAGCTCGCGAACTTTCGCGGGCTTGCCTCTGAAATGAGATTCCAGGCTGACGTCGCTGCACGAGTGACTTTGGTTCCGATTCGCGAAGCTGCGGCCGCATTCGGGACATCGCCAAAGCGGCGAGAGTTTCTTGGAGGGACGCGCCATGGCGAGGAAGTATAGAAGGTTCGTGATCGAACGGGGAGCTCGAGAGACAATCTGGTTGTCGGAAGCTGCGTGGCGTGATAAGAATCTCGCGATTTTTCACCTTTGGACGCATGACCTGGTCACAAGTCTACGATCCGCTCGGTAACGTGTTGGCTTCAACATTGTGCGCCGCCCTGCCGATTGTCGTCTTACTGGGCAGTCTCGCGATTTTTCGCATCCGCGCACATTACGCAGCTCTGCTGGGTCTGTGTACGTCATTAGCCGTCGCCATCATCGTATTTCGTATGCCGCCGAAGATGATTTCCGCGAGCGCGATCTATGGTGCGGCATATGGTCTGTTTCCGATTGGTTGGATCGTTCTGAACGTCATTTTTCTTTATCAACTGACGAACGATTGCGGACTGTTCGCGCGCTTGCGTCACAGCATCACCGGCTTGACCGAAGATAGAAGGTTGCAGCTGCTGCTCGTCGCCTTTAGCTTTGGCGCATTCATTGAAGGTGCCTGCGGATTTGGCACTCCAGTCGCAGTGACGGGCGCGATTTTGATCGGGTTGGGTTTCTCGCCGCTCTCGGCGTCAGGTCTTTCATTAATCGCTAACACAGCACCGGTGGCGTTTGGCGCTCTGGGCGCGCCGTTGATTGGCCTGCAAGGCGTCACAGGGTTGGACCTAAAACAACTGAGCGCGATGGTCGGACGGCAGCTCCCATTTTTTTCACTGCTGGTTCCGTTCTGGTTAATCTGGGCATTCGCCGGCTTTCGCGGAATGCTCGAAATCTGGCCCGCGATTCTTGTCGCCGGAGCATGCTTCGCAATTCCGCAGTTCCTGGTTTCAAATTTCCACGGACCATGGTTGGTCGATGTCACAGCTGCGATTTGTTCCATTGGTGCACTCGCGTTGTTTCTGAAATTCTGGCAACCAAAAAATATCTGGAGAGTTTCAGAAGCCCGACCGTTAGGGAGGGCAACTGACGGAGAGAATGTCACTAGAGAGTTAGCGAGATCATCACGTGACGTGGCCCTCCCTGACGGTCGGGCTTCTGACACAGAGCAATTGGAAATCGGCAATCGAAAATCGGCAATGTTCCTTCCCTGGCTCCCCTGGATCGTCCTCAGCGTAGTCGTTTTCATCTGGGGCCTACCGCAGACGAAAAGTTTTTTCGACGGAATTGCGGCGCCTAAGATTCCTGTCTGGAGTTTGCACAAACTCGTTTCCCGGGTTCCGCCGGTAGTCGCGTCGCCAACGCCTGAGAACGCAATCTTCAATTTCAATTTCTTGTCGGCGGCGGGCACGGGCATTTTCTTGGCCGCAATCATCGCGGGTTTCATGATGAGATATTCGCCCGGCGGTTTGCTGCGCATTTATTGGAAGACGCTTAAGCTGGTGAAGAACCCGCTTTTGACAATTGCTTTGATGATGGCAATTGGATTCTCGACGCGATATTCCGGCATGGATGCGACGTTGGGCTTGGCGGTTGCGAAAACTGGATGGTTGTATCCATTCTTCGGCACGATGCTGGGGTGGTTAGGTGTCGCGTTAACGGGCTCAGACACGTCATCAAATGTTTTGTTCGGGAGTTTGCAAAAGATCACCGCGACACAACTCGGTCTCAGTCCAGTTCTGATGGCCGCGGCCAACAGCTCCGGCGGCGTGATGGGCAAGATGATCGACGCGCAATCGATCGTCGTTGCCAGTACGGCCACGCGCTGGTACGGTCACGAAGGCGACATCCTTCGTTACGTGTTCTTCCACAGCCTTGTACTGGCCGCGCTGGTGGGAATTCTGGTGATGCTGCAGGCGTACGTGCTGCCGTTCTTCATCGTGCGGTGAGGATCATCTTGCGTCCGCGAAGCGGACGGATGACAGTAGCCCAGCGATTCATCGCTGGGATCACAATAGAATCAAAGCCCAAGTCCGTGAAACGGACGATTGAAAGGGAAACTCCCATGTCCCATTCCTACGTTACCAATCTGATGCATTGCACCTTTAGCACGAAAGAACGCTACCCATTTGTCAACGAAGAACTGGAAAAAAGACTCTGGCCTTACATCGGCGGAATCGCACGCGAGAACAAGATGAAGGCTCTTGCAATCGGCGGCACCTCGGATCACATTCACGCATTGCTTTCACTTCCAGCAATAATGAGCTTTGCCAAAGCAGTTCAGTTAATCAAAGGCGGTTCATCCAAATGGATTCACGATACATTTGCCAAGCACAAGAAGTTCGAATGACAGGAAGGCTACGGTGCGTTCAGTGTGAGTGCGTCACAAGCGAACCGCGCGATTGCATACATCAATAACCAGAAAGAGCATCATCGCAAACGAACGTTTGAAGAAGAGTTGATTGAATTGCTCGACAAACAGGGCGTTGAATATGATCGACGATATCTGTTTCGGTGATTCAGCCGTCCGTTTCAGGGACTTCCAGACCAAAACGCGAACTGATCCCACCGATGAATCGGTGGGCTATTGTCATTCGTCCGCTGCGCGGACTGATCGCAAACTGGGTAGTAACCTAACCGTGATTGAGGGAGTTTGAGTGGCTGGAAGCGCTCCCCGTCGGAGAAGACAACGATGATTATCTGCTTAATCCGTTACACGATTGATCCGAACAAACTTTCCGACTTCGAACTCTACGCGCGCACGTGGATGCGGCTGATTGAAAAATACGGCGGCACGCATCATGGCTACTTCGTTCCCGGCGAAGCGCCGCCATCGGCTGCATTCAGTTTTCCCGGGCTGGGTGAAGACGGACCGGGCAACATTGCGATCGCCTTATTCAGTTTTCCCTCAGTCGAAGCCTATGACGCGTATCGCCGCGACGTTCCGCGCGATCCTGAGTGCGAGGAGATCACTAACCTTCGCAACGAGAGTCAGTGCTTCACTAAGTACGAGCGAACATTCATGCGCGCGCTGGAGCGGCAGTAGCTCCACCTCTGCCAGTCGGGTCGGTACCGGGAGCGGTAGCGATCGGATCATGATTCAAACGTTGACTGGTTGATCCAGCTATCGCTCGGAGTAGTAAATCTTGCGGTGATAGTTGCGCAGGCGCATAATGACCTCGAAGTCATGAAAGACAAATATCAAATCGTTCCACCGACTGCCACGAAAAAACCGGCGAAAGCGGAGATCTCCGACACCGAATTCCGCCGCCGGTTAAAGAATATTTCTGAATGGAGAAAGAAGCGCCTTGCCCAGCTTCGCCCCAAAGATTCGCGTTGAGGTTTACGTTCCGGTTCGCTACGAGCCCGCCTATCAAGACACACTAACCTGGCTCATCGACGAATTTACTGAACTGCGCGGCGGCTGCACCGTTCACGAGAACGCCGGCGGTTACTATCTCTCGAAAAGCGCCGAAATCATCGATGACCGTGTCAGTATTGTCTACAGCGATTTCCCGATGAATTGGAACGAGCCGTCCGATCAAGCTTGAGGCGCTCGGCTACTGCGCCACGTTACAGAATTTCATGCTTGAGAATCTTTGGGAAGAAGAGATTCTGATTTGCGCATATCCGATTTCACATGTGAAGTTCGCTTATTCGACGCAATGATATCCCCTGACATAGTAAAAGAGTTATCAATAACATGGGGCGTTCCGTTGCCTGTTGTAGAGAAGGATTATGTGATGGGGTGGCTCCTTTGGGCGGCATACAATGAGCCTAGCTTAGCTAACAACCTCGTCCTCAAAGGCGGTAATTGCCTGCGCAAGATTTACTTCCCAGACACACGTTTTTCTGATGACCTCGATTTCAGGGCTAGTTAAGGCAAGTCCATTTCCTGCCAGGTCTGATGTGTACATACTTCCAGCCGCTACGCGGAAACTGCCTAGGCGAGGGAGTAACGAGTCTTCTGAAGACACGAAATTACTTCCGCAAACCTGACAACCTCTCCCGCATCTCTTATAATCATTCTGCTTCACGAATGGGGGCGACAGGCTTCGACAGGGGCCGTAACGTCCGTCGCGATGCATGCCGGGCCTCTTTCTTGTAAGGACCGTTATCAAATTGCAGGGAAAATCAATTGCCAACTCTAACGAGTTAGCTCTCGCAGCCTAAAACGGCTCCGAGCGTCTCCGCCGCAAGTTGCTCATGCGCGCGGATGGAGATGTCACCTTAGATGAGCTGGCCCATCTCTTCGGTCCGTGGCGATGGGCGAGACCAAAGCCGGACTAGCTCGTTCGAACGTCTTGCTGATTCACTTAGTTCGAGATGGGCGAAGATCGCGCGGGTCGCAAGGCCCGAGCGGAAAGAGAAGCAGCTAAGCATGTAGAGTCCTTCGGCGTTGACCTTTGGATCCGGGTTCAATTCCCGGCGCCTCCACCACTCAACATTGCCAATTTACAATTGCCAATTGCCAATTTAACCTGCTCAACGTGTCCAACGACCAATCGGCAATCGGCAATCGGCAATCGGCAATAACTTCGCTTCCCATTGGCATTTTCGACAGCGGTGTCGGCGGACTAACTGTCTATCGTGCGCTACACGAACAGCTGCCGAATGAGCGGTTCGTCTACCTCGGCGACACGGCGCGGGTGCCGTACGGAACGAAATCGCTGGTGACGGTCGAACGTTACGCCGTCGAGAACGCGAAGTTTCTCGCGGCTCATGGAATCAAAATGTTAGTGGTCGCATGTAACACCGCGTCGGCGCTCGCGCTGCCGGCGATTCGAGCAGCATTGCAGATTGATGTCGTCGGGGTGATTGGGCCGGGGGCGCGGGCTGCGGTAAGAAGCGGCCAGGATGGCCGCGCTCCCGGGCGCTCGATCGGCGTGATCGCGACCGAGTCAACGGTACAAAGCCGCGCGTACACCACGGCAATCAAGAAGGCCGATCCGGATGCTGAAGTGATCGAGTGTGCGTGCCCCATGTTCGTCCCTCTGGCGGAAGAAGGATGGGCCGACAATGAAGTGACACGCACAATTGCGGCGACATATCTCGCGGACTTGCGAGCGAAGATTGACACGCTCGTGCTTGGCTGCACTCATTACCCGATTTTGCGCGATGTGATTCAGCAAACAATCGGTGAAGATGTGAAGCTGATCGATTCGGGCGAAGCGACGGCACTGGAAGTTAAGGCCTTGCTGAAAAAGAAAGGACTCGCGCGTCTCACGCCGCCGACTGGTGCGCTCGAACGGCAGTTGTGCGATGATTTGGATCACTTTTACGTGACTGATGCAGCGGAAAGATTCGCGCGCGTAGCTGAGAGATTCCTCGGCGCAAAGCCGTCGCGACTTGAGGCGATTGAGGTTTGGGGAGAGGATAGATTGAAACATTGATTCATTGACTCATTGGTCCATTGCGTCAATGAGCCAATGAACTAATGAACCAATGATTCAATGATTCGATGACTCAATGACTCAATTCCTTCGCACCGACAATCGTACATCTGATCAATTGCGGCCGGTGAAGATCACGCCGGGTTTCATCGCGCACGCCGAAGGCTCGGCGTTGATCGAGATGGGTAACACCCGCGTCATTTGTGCGGCGTCTGTGGAAGAAAAGTTGCCGCCGCATCTACGTAACCAACGAATTGAGGGTTGGGTGACGGCTGAGTACGGCATGTTGCCGCGCTCAACGCATACGCGTACTTCACGCGAAACCGGACGCGGGGGTCCCTCGGGCCGAACTCATGAGATTCAGCGACTCATCGGTCGCAGCATGCGCGCCATTGCCAATCGCTCCGTGTTGGGCGAGCGGACAATTACGCTCGATTGCGACGTGCTCCAGGCGGACGGCGGGACCCGCACCGCGGCGATCACCGGTGCATACGTCGCCTTTGCGCTCGCCTGCCGAAGATTGCTCGCGGAAAAGAAAATTAAGCAGTCTCCCATCGTCAGTGAAGTCGCAGCGGTAAGCGTCGGCATCGTTGACGGTACTCCCTTGCTGGATCTGAAATACGACGAAGATTCGCGCGCTGAAGTCGACATGAATGTGGTTTGCACCGGCGACGGTCGCTTCATTGAAGTGCAGGGAACCGCGGAAGGATCGCCGTTTACCCGCGAACAGATGGACAATTTGCTGGAGCTGGCGAGGAAGGGGGTCACCGAGCTTGTTCAGCTTCAGCGGCAGGCGATAAATGCAGCAGGATAGGTATCGGGTGACAGGTGCCAGGCGTCGGGTATCAGGTGACGGGTATCAGGTGACGGGTATCAGGTGACGGGTGTCGGGTATCGGGTCTCAGGTGCCAGGTATCGGGTGCCAGGTTTCAGATTAGTTCCAAGTTCGTATTCCCGACACCTGACACCCGACACCCGGTACCCGATACCCGACACCCGACACCCGACACCCGATACCCGACACCTGGAGCTGGGACAACAAACTGCGCCGCATTCGGCATCTGAGCTATGCTGAAAACATCCTTTACCCCGGAGAAATAACTGTGCGATTACCCTTGGCTTTGATCAGCTTTCTTTTCCTGGCGGCGTTTGCTTTGCCGTTGGCGCGCCCGGCGGCGGCCTTGCAGGATCACACCTATTCCAGTCCCAAGGTCGATTACCTGGTGGAGTTTCCCTCTCCAATGTGGAAGCTGGTTGATGAGCCTGACGAGGTCCATCAACATGCTGAGTTCGTTTATAACGATCGGAATGATGGCTATCTGCGCATTCGCAAAGAGACTTTGCCTGACGGCGTGTCAGTCGAGGAGTTTGCGCGGCAGGACCAGGAGCAGAAAGAGCACTTTCGTCCCGGCTACATCGACGGCAAAGGCGAGCGGTTTGCCGGACGCATGAACGGCTTCACGATGGCCTTCGAATTCACTCAAGCCGGTAAGCCCATGGCCGGTCGCACCTATTACTTGCAGTCTGGCGATCGTGCGATTTACGCGCTGCGCTTCACGGGCGTGCGCGACAAGCTCGCGCACATTCGCAATCAGACGGATCAGATCGCGCGCACGTTCAAGCTGAAGAGCTAATACGAGAAGGCAGAAGCCAGAAGGCAGAAAGCAGAAAGCAGAAGGCAGAAAGCAGAAGGCAGCCAGGAGATCTAAACAACACGCCCAAGTTCAAAGTTCAAAGTTCAAAGTTCAAAGTTCAAAGTTCAAAGACCCAAAGTTCAAAGTTCAAAGTTCAAAGACCAAAGACCAAAGACCAAAGACCAAAGTATTACTTTGTCGCAATCTGCGGATTCAAAAATCTTTCTTCGTAACCTTTTCCGCGTCTCCCGTAATACCTAATTGAGTCTCCTCGGATCACCGAGTTTCTATCGCGTAACTGAATAAGTAGATTCGCGCCGGAGTCTGTTCAAGAACCGCTTCGCAACACGGTCTCCCCTCCGCAGTTCACGCCTGTCCAGAACAAGGAGCCTGTGATGGAAATCGATCTATCTAATAACCGCCTGAATCGCTCTTCCCAACGAACCCCAACAAACGAGTTTGCGCTCACGGTGCTTTCCGAAGCGCCACTTTTTTATCGGCTGCTGTCGGAGATTGATTTCGTTGTGCAACGACTCAAGCATGGCTGGCCGAAATTCAAAAAGGAACCAATCAAGTCGATACGGGCCTCCGCGAGCGAATTCACAGTTGTAGTTCGACGTGTGTTTGCCACATCTCAGATGGGATTCGCGCTCGTGATGTCCGTGCTCATCCTCACATCTGCGATCGTCGCCATACTCGCTTTGGAACGTCGCACCGCAAATCGAAAATTTGAAAATGAAACTGAACCACTGGAAGTAGTCACCACTTTCAAAATCCCATCCAATTCCGACATTGAAAAGGATCGAGGCATTGGCGCGGGCGAGAAGGGTCGCGTGGGCTTTCAGCGCGGCAGCGGTGAAGGATCTGGACCCATGCCGGCACGCGCCCACGGTGGTGGCAGTGGTGCAGATGGTTCGCAATTACCGGCTTCGCGTGGCCGGATTCCTGTGCCATCAACAATCCCGGCGCCGATTCCCACCGCCGCTGTTCGCCTGCCGCAGGCTTTACCGCTTGCGGGAATCGATCTCGATCCGGCGCTGTGGCGGAAACTCGACTATTCGTCGTACGGCGATCCGCGGTCGAAAGAGACGACTCCGTCGAATGGCTCGGGGGATGGCGGTGGCGTTGGCACACACAGTGGCACGGGCATCGGCAACGGGAGCGGCGGCGGTTTCGGTGATGGCAATAACGGTAATACTGGCGGTGGCGACAAGAATATTGGCTCGGGCGGCGGCGGCGGCCCGGGATGCGGTGGGGGTACCGGTCCAGGTCGCGGATGCACCGGCACCGAGGTTTACAGGTCAGTGGACGTGAGTACTCGGCCACGCCTGATTTCCAAACCTGAGCCGACGTACACCGAACAAGCTCGCCGTAATCAAGTCACCGGCACGGTCGTCTTGCGCGTCGTTTTCTCAAGCAACGGTCAGGTCACTAATATTCAGACAGTCCAGAAGTTGAGCGACGGACTAACCGAGAAGGCCATCGCGGCGGCGCGTCAGATTCGTTTTATGCCCGCGACGCGCCATGGCCAACCCGTTTCGATGTACATGCAGCTCGAGTACAACTTTAATTTGTACTGAAGCCATCGCGCAGATGCTCTTTCGCATCTACGCATCAGATTCAATGCAAGGTCTCCCCGTTGTTCACGTTCTAATCCTGTGGTGGGAACCAGAGACGCAGTTCGGTCTCTAACCAGCAGTACGAAAAATCGGAATCAACGCCCGTCGTGGGCGGGTTCTGGACAGCTTCGAAGGAGCAGACCTATGCGCGCAAGAATCCTCCGCAAAGCACTCTTCGTCATTTCTATTTCTGCAGTCGCCTTGCTCGGCCTTAGTTCGTTGCGAACGTCGAGCACGATCGTCTCGGCCCAAAGCGAGAACCAGGTCACCCAGGGCACGCTGCAGATTGTCGATCCGAACGGTAACGCCAAGGCCGTCTGTCCTTTGAAACACACGGATGTGAAGGCGCAGATTAGCGGCTTCCTGTCCCGTGTCACGGTCACGCAGGAGTTCGAGAATCCTTTCAAAGAAAAGATCGAAGCAGTCTACACGTTCCCGCTGCCGCAAAACGCGGCGGTGGACGACATGACGATGCTGGTTGGCGATCGCACCGTGCGCGGCAAGGTCTTGCGGCGTGAAGAAGCGCAGGCTGTCTATGAAGCGGCCAGGAACAACGGACAGACAGCGAGTCTGCTCGAACAGGAGCGGCCCAACATCTTCACTCAGTCAGTGGCCAACATCCTTCCCGGCGAGCCGATCAAGATCACGATCAGTTACGTTGAGACTTTGAAGTACGAAGAGGGCGCTTACGAATTCGTTTTCCCGATGGTGGTCGGTCCACGCTATGTGCCCGGCAATGCAACCGGCGCGCAGGGAAAGGGTTTCGCCCCCGACACCGATCGGGTGCCCGATGCTTCGCGCATCACGCCGAAGCCGCCGGCCCCGGGCATGCGGGCGGGTCACGACATTTCGATCGACGTCACGCTCGATGCGGGCGTGCCGATCGATGCGCTCAATGCGAAGACTCACGACGTGGTGATTGAGCGCGTGGACATTAGCCGCGCACACGTCAGCTTGAAAGATCAGGAAACGATTCCTAACAAGGATTTCATCCTGCGTTATGACGTGGCTGGAAAGAAGATTAACGACGCGCTGTTGACCCACTCGACCGGCCACAGCGGTTTCTTCACTCTAATTTTGCAGCCGCCCGAGCGAGTCACCGTCGAAGACGTCACGCCCAAAGAACTCGTCTTCGTGCTCGATACTTCCGGCTCAATGAATGGCTTTCCCATCGAGAAAGCAAAAGAGACAATGAAGCTCGCCCTCGACAATCTCTATCCATACGACACTTTCAATTTGATCACATTCGCGGGCGACGAACACATCCTGTTTCCCGCGCCAGTGCCGGCGACCAAAGAGAATCTCGAAAGGGCCCAGAAGTTTCTCGAAACTCGTGAAGGCAGTGGCGGCACGGAGATGATGAAGGCCATTAAGGCGTCGCTGAATCCATCTGACAAACAGGACCACGTGCGCATTGTGTGCTTTATGACCGACGGATATGTCGGCAACGACATGGAGATCATCGGCGAAGTGCAGAAACATCCGAACGCGCGCGTGTTCGCGTTCGGCATCGGCGGCAGCGTCAATCGCTTCTTGCTCGATGGCATGGCTAAGTACGGGCGTGGCGAGGTCGAATACGTCGGCTTGAATGATGATGGTTCGGCTGCGGCCAAACGGTTTCATGAGCGTGTGCGCAACCCTTTGCTGACGGACATTTCAGTCGATTGGAATGGAATGGCGGTCAGCGATGTGTACCCGAGATCAATTCCTGATTTGTTCAGCGCCAAGCCGGTGATTCTTTCGGGGCGCTATTCCGGCAACGGCAAAGGCGTGATTCGCTTGAAGGGAAAAATGTCGGGCCGCGATTTTATACGCGAAATTCCTGTCGACTTTTCTTCGACTGAGCAGCGCGATGTACTCGCCACGCTATGGGCGCGCACGCGCGTTGATGACCTGATGGGTCAGGACATGACTGGCGCGCAACAGGGGACGATGAAGGATGATCTAAAGCAGCAGATTGTCCAGTTGGGGTTGGATTATCGCTTGATGACGCAGTTCACGTCGTTCGTGGCGGTCGAAGAGATGATTGTCACCGACGGCGGTCAGCCGCGACGCATCGACGTGCCGGTTGAAGTGCCTGAAGGGGTTAATCGCGAGACAGCTTATCCCGGATCGATATCAAACCTGGCGGTCAACGGGCGCGCGTACAGCTCGCTGCAAATGATCGCGGCCATCACGAAATCGAGCGACGCCGCCCGATCTAAAGCTCGCACGGTGCAAGCTGGCGGCGCGGGCGGGTCTGGCTCGGGTCGTGGAGGGATCTCTAACCCGCCTTCGCCTCCACCGAAAGCGGTGAGCGAGAGTGTGGTGGTCGTCGATGGCGGCGAGACAAAAGCTTTTGCAAAGCTCTCTCCTGATGACCAAAAGCGCGCGGACATGCAGACGAAATTGCATCCGTCGATCCTCAAAGTCATCGATTGGTTGAAAGCCCCAAAGGCCGGTGCGCTTTCGGATGAAGCCAAATTCGTTCGCGACGGTAAAGCTGAGGTCCAGATCTTCCTAACGGATAAATCAGACGCGACGATCGCAGCGCTGAAGAAACTCGGCTTTGAAGTGGTGCTCGATCCGAAGACTGCCAAGATGGTGATTGGACGTTTGCCGGTCGAGAAGCTGTCAGCACTGGCAGACTTGAAGTTCGTGCGCTACGTGGCGCCGCAAATGAGTAACTGAGCGATCGTGTCAGAAGCCCGACCGTTAGGGAGGGCAACGCTACCAAAGCGCGCCCTTGCTGACGCGCGGGCTTCTGACACATTATCGAGGCGATGAAACTCGCTCCGGGCCTCACCATCGGCAAGTCCAGGATCAACGGACAAGGCTGCTTCGCAACTGCTCCATTCAAACGCGGCAAAAAGATCGCCGAGTATACCGGCGAACGAATTTCCGATCTCGAAGCCCAGAAACGCGCGCGCAACCGTCGGGTTCTGCGCATTTGCGACATCGACGGGCGCTTCAGTTTAGACGGCGCGCGCGGCGGCAACGGAACTCACTACATCAATCATTCATGCCGACCGAACGCGTTCATGAGAACGCTCTACGGCCACGTTCTGTTCTTTGCTTTGCGTGACATCCAACCGGGCGATGAGATCACGATCGACTATGAACAAACACTGCACCCGGATTCGAAGCGGTGTTTCTGTGGCACTGAGAAGTGCCGGGGAACGATCAATCGCGTGCGGAGGTAGACTCTTCTCATTTCTACAATCGCGGCAGCGCAAAACTGAACTTCGAGCCACGGCCGACTTCAGATTCAACCGCTACTGAGCCGCCGTGCTGCTCAATGACTTCTTTGACGAAAGACAGCCCCAGCCCGGTCGACTCTTCGTCTTTCTCCTGGCCATCGCGGGCTACGCGATAAAACTTTTCCCAGATGCGATCCAGCGAATCCTGCGGCACGCCATAGCCGCGGTCCTCAACGACCACCCGCACCGTTTCGGCTTCCAGCACAGTTGAAATTGTGACTGTCGTGCGTTCAGGGCTGTAGCGGACGGCGTTGTCGATCAGCTTCGTCAGCGCCTGCGTAATCATGCTCTTGTCAGCGGATACAGGCGGGATCGCACCGTTGCCCTGTTCGACCAAACGAATGCGCTTCTTTTTCGCCGCGGGCTGCATTACGTTTACGGTTTCGGTGACAACTTCGTCCAGGCGCAAGGCAATCTTGGTTACTTCCTGTTTGTCTGCTCGCTCAAGCTGGGTAACCGTCAGAAAAGTATCGATCATGCGCGACATGCGCTGCGATTCGTTCGAGATAATCTGCAGAAATTCGCGTGACTCTGTGGGAATCTTGTCGTCGATGACCAACAGCTCTGCGAAGCCATTGATGCTGGTGAGCGGCGTCCGGAGTTCGTGCGACATTAGCGAAATCATGTCGCTCTTTAGCTGCTCGAATTCCTTCATGCGCGTGACGTCACGCACGCGAATCGCCAGGCACAACGGTTTTGAGCTCGCTCCATTGCCATTTGAGTTGTGGCCGTTCCGTTCGGTCGCCAGCGCGATGCGCAGTTCCAGCGTCTGATTTCGATCCGGGAATTTCAACTCGCGTTCGTAAGCCTCTCCTGATTGAAGCACGCGCCGCACCGCAATCGCCGGCTCGTCGAAAACACCGGACTTGAAGCGATCGAGCAGCGCAAACAAATCAGTCTTCTGCAGATCGTGATTGTTCATGCGTGCCGCCCAGAGCATTGCCGGATTCGCGTAGGCTATCGTCCCGTCCAGGTAAGCAATCGCGTAACCGTCAGGCGCTTCCGCCAGCACCTGCGCGCCAAACTTGTGTTCCGTCAACACCCCGCTGATGAGATCGAACGCCTGCAGACGGTGTCCGGACGTGCGAGATGAGACGAACGCCGGCAAATTGCTGTCGAGTTTTTTCCTTTGCGCATCTTCGCGCTGAAGATCGCGCGCCAATTGACCGCCGACGGCGGCGAGCAGTCGACGATCGCTTTGCTCGAAACTTTCCCGCAGGCGTAACAGCAGCGTGCCGACCGTGCGTCCGCCATGACGCAGCGGCATGGCTACGTTTTCGAGCGCATCAATTTCTCCAATCGGCGCGAGGGTAATCTCGTTAGTCGCGGCCGCTCGGTCACAGAGATCCACCAGCTTGCGCCAGACGGAATTGCGGCCGGCTGCTGCCGAGCCGTTCGATTGCGCACGCAGACGCGCACGGGGGACTTGCGCACCGTTTTCGTCGGGCTGAAAAACAATCGCCTCATCCATGGGCAGAACGGTCTGCAACAGCCTGAGGCCGCTCGTTAATCGATTCTCGGCGATGCTCGCGTCCAAGGCGTCCGTGCGCGAAATGGTCTCGTTCACTCGCTGTGTAAGTAACGTATCGATCAACCACAGGCGCTGCAGTTGTACGAGCAGGACTGCGAGCGTCGAACCGATCGCCATCGGCGCGAACAGAATATCAATCTTCAAATAGATAGAAATGAGCAGGCTGGCGCCGCACATCAGTAAGAAGCCCGCGCCGAGAATGAGGAACGAGCGGCGCGCGCCGACACGACCGACGAAAAAGCCGGCGGTGGTGCTGATCGTGACGATGAGCAAAAGCGCAAGCCAGGTCTGTGGAGTTTGCAGCGGCACTTCACCGCGTGACACTCTGACGACAAATGCCGCCGCGATGGAATCGATCAGACCGGCGCGCCAGATGACACACGCGGTCAAGCCTGCGGCGAACGCCAGCGCCACTGACACCAACAATGACTTCCAGTTAAATGTTCTCAAGTTCAGGAGTGTGACTGATCGGGATCGTGAGGTGGGTGGCCACGATTTTTTGTGGCGAATCGATTATACACGGCGGCCGAGGCCTTGGGGGGAACAATTTTCGCGCGTTTTCGGGCGCAAATCGCAGAGAAAAGAGGGATTGAGAGCGGATGTTTAGAGCGATGAAGGATTGCTTGCGATGCCGATGACCGCGGAGGTGAGGTCCGGTTCGTCCGCCGCGGCAACCGTGCGGAGATCGAGAAGTACCCGGTCTTCTTCGATGCGGGCAATCACCGGCGGCTGCGATTGGCGCAGGCGTTCTTCG
This sequence comes from Pyrinomonadaceae bacterium, assembly GCA_035606795.1. GTDB lineage: Bacteria > Acidobacteriota > Blastocatellia > Pyrinomonadales > Pyrinomonadaceae > UBA11740. The sequence goes on along the minus strand of DATNEI010000165.1, from coordinate 25,529 downwards.
ATGTCGTTCGCCGTGAAATTTTTGTGCCTGATCGAAATCAGTGGTGTGCGCAGACGTGAAGTCGGCGCAGCGCCACCGCCGATCGCAGATTCGCCTTCGACAATTTCCAGGGCCAGTTGTTCGGAAGTAGCTTGACGAATCTCATCACAGACGCGCTGGGTACGTTCGCGCAATTCATCTTCTGAGGCGGCAATCATCTGGTGCGTCGGAATCTCCTGTGTGGTTGCGTGTCGCGCATAGGACTCGAGCGTCGCTTCCAGGGCTGCGAGTCTCAATTTGTCTGCGCGCAGGGCGCGATACAAGGAATGCTTCCGCATCCGCTCGATGACTTCAGCGCGACCGACGAGCAGACCGGCCTGCGGGCCACCGAGAAGTTTGTCCCCGCTGAACGAGATCACGTCTACGCCGGCCGCGAACGATTCACGAATCAACGGCTCTCCCGTGATGCCGTACTCCGTAAAATCAATCAGCGCGCCTGAGCCGGCGTCTTCGTAAAGCAATAAATTGTTTTCGTGCGCGAGCGCCGCCAGTTCTTTCAAAGTCGGGGTCTTAGTGAAACCGACAATGCGATAGTTTGAAGTGTGCACGCGCATGATGAGACGCGTGTTGTCGTTAATCGCTTTTTCGTAATCCGCAAGCTTCGTTCGGTTCGTAGTGCCCACTTCGATCATCTGCGTGCCGGATTGCGCCATCACTTCGGGAACGCGAAAGTCGCCGCCGATTTCGACCAGCTCACCGCGCGAGACAATTGTTTCGCTATTGCGCGCCAGCACAGTCAGCACCAGCAGCGCTGCCGCCGCGCAGTTGTTCACAACCAGGGCGGCTTCGGTTTCAGTTAGGGTCGCCAGTAAGTCTTCAGCGCGGGGGCCCCGGCGACCGCGGCTGCCCGAATTCAGATCAAATTCGAGACTGCAGTAGCCGTACGCTTCGTCAACGGCCCGCCGCGCCGCATCCGACAATGGCGCGCGACCGAGGTTTGTGTGCAGAATCACGCCAGTGGCGTTGATGACTCGATGAACACCAAGCGCGATTTGCTGTTGATGACGCGCAGAGAGCAGTGTTTCGGCCGCCCGCAACATTTCGCTCGCGGTGTTACCGTTGTCGAGGTTGATTCCTCCGTCGAGAATTTGCCGGCGCAATTCGTCAGTAACCTGACGCGCAAGCAGCGTCGCCTGCGCGGCACCCGATGAAGTTTTCAGTGACTGACCGGTCTCAGTGCGCAGCAGCGCGTCGATTGACGGTAGCTCGCGGAGCAAAGCTACGTTCCGGTCATGTTTTGCGACGGCTTTAGCCATTTTCAATGCAACCAAGGATATGCGTTCACCGCTGTTCAGGCAACGGGGCAGTAGCGCGCCTGTGAGGGAGGGTCCACTAGCCCATCAGCGCCCCAGGGATACCGCCTCGTCACAATCTCAAGTAAAGAAGTTATTGACAGCGTTTCATGCGGACTCCTACACTCGAATATCGCGGCGACCCTGCTTGCGCCGCTGGTCAAGGAGATTCCCAGTTGCCAATCAACAACAATAAGTTAGCCAGACTTGCCGCGGAACGTCGCGACCGAAACAAGAACGTCGCCGTCGAACACGTCACGGTCGAAGATCGTTTGGCCCGCCTCGAAGAGGACATTCGGAGGCTGAAGGTTGAATACGACATTTATTTCAGTGGCGGTTCGAAGCGTCCGCCTTACGACACAAAGCTGCGGGTCGAATCTCAGTTAAGACGCCTGGGTGACGATCGATCGCTGAACTTTGCGCAGCGCTTTCACTACAACTCGCTGGCGACGCGTTACAACGCGTTTCGCGAAGTGTGGCGCCGCACGTTGAAAGATCGCGAGGAAGGTCGCGACGCCTTCACCGCTCACCGCGCGGCCCGGGAGGCAAAAGAGAAGGAGCAAGTTTTCAAACCGTCACAGTTCGCATGTGCAGACGTGCGTCACGATGTGCAGACCATCAAGGGTGTCTACGACGCTCTGATGGATGCGAAACGCGCGTGCGGCGAAGCGGGTCAGGATTTGTCCTTCGCGAAGTTTCATCGACTGGTGGTAGAGCGGACGGATGCGATGAAGGAAAAGATTGGAACAGATCGAGTCGTGTTCTCAGTCGAAGTTGACAGCGGACACGTGAGTTTTAAAGCGAAGCCGGAGTGACAGAGGTCAGAGATCAGAAGTCAGACGTCAGAGGTCGGATCAGAAGCAGACGTCAGAAGTCAGAATCATCAAACTCGCTGCGTTTACTTGTGACGTCTGGACTGCTGACTGCTGACGTCTGACTGCTGACGTCTGACTTCTGATATCTGAAACTCAAAAGGCGATCTCGTTTCCGAGATCGCCTTTTGTTTCTTGCGCGTTCCGGATGACCGGAAGCGGTCAGTGGCTATGCTGTAAAGCAAGCCGGGGAGACCTACGCCTTTGTCACTTTTTCGGCCTGTGGTCCTTTGGGGCCTTGCGTCACTTCAAACTCGACCTCCTGACCCTCTTCGAGAGTCTTGAAGCCGTCACCTTGAATGGCGCTATAGTGAACGAAGATGTCCGACGAGCCTGGCTGCTCAATGAAGCCATAACCCTTCGAGTTGTTAAACCACTTGACCTTACCGGTTATTCTAGACATACAAACGAATCCTCCTAACGATTCGGCAAAATTGGCGCAGCAGCTGAGACTGAAAATTGCGCTGCTGTCCAACAGGTTAATGCTGTGAGCCGGACGCGCTTTGTTTTGGGGCGCTACACGGAAACACACTAGCGACAAAGCGCTCGCGAGACCGCGCAACAGGGCGCGATCGACGGGCGCAACTTCCAAACAACAAACTCATTTGAGCTTTAGCGCTTGCAAATCGAAATGCGGTAGGCAGGTGTAAATCCCGGGGCCCGCATTGATTGAAACGTCGGCGCATCCTAACGGATGGCGTTTTGGGCTGTCAAGAACAAAATAAAACCTGCTCCTCATTCTTTCGAGGGTGCCTTGCGGAAAGACTCTCAAGGCCGCGACCTCTCATCGAAGCCCAGACAAAAAGCTCTCATCGAAGCCCAGACAAAAAGAAAGCGTAGCCAACGCCACGCAAAAAGCCTGCAGAGAAAGGGGTAACCTAATTTACTGTTTGAGTGCTTCCGCTATTCTCCGATTCGAGCTTGCTCATCCGTTCTTCAATCTCGAGCTGATCGGCTCGCAAGCCAAGGATATCCTTGCCGAGTACGTCCATTTTGCGATCCATAGTTCGGATGGTTTGATTTACTTCCATGATCTCTTTCAATGCTTGCTCCCAAATCGGCTTGGTGTCAAAAGCACGCGCTCTAATCTTTTCTTCCACAAATTGCAGACGGGCATCCATTGTCTCCAGCTTTGTAAGAATCTGCTGCAGTAAACGAGCATCCAAAGTTTTAGTCTCGTCTTCGCTCATGCCCTTGGAGTCAGTAATCCTACTCCCTCTAGGATTTTTGGAGCAAATGTTTTGGTCCAATCGTTGGCGGCAACCGTATGTGAAGTTCCGTCCGATAGATGGAACACAATATCCCAATTGTCTCCCTTTTTAATCGCTTCAAACTTTGTAATTTGCTCACCGTTGATGTACACAAACCCGGTTGCTGTGTGAATGTGATAGTTAATGTTGAATTGCTTCGTTGCCAAACGTGAAAGCCTCCGGCGCGACTCGTTTTCTTCTAATGCAAATATGCCACTCGACTAGGGCTTTGCGCAAGAATCCGATGGATTGTCAAAAGGTTAGAACCTCCGCAAAATCTCGCGCGCCACAAGGGAAACGCCCGACGTGTCGGGCTTCTGGCTTACGCCGCTTTCCTTAGCGCCGCAGGCGCATTTTTAATATCCAGCTCCTTCAAAATATACCCCGCGCCGCCGAACTTGTCGGTTACGAAAAGCACGTAGCGGATGTCCACAGAAATCGTGCGCCCCTTGGGATCGTTGTAGAAGAAATCGTTGCCGAGGCCTTCGTAATTCCCGTCGAAGACGATGCCGACCTGTTCACCGCGACCATTCAGAATCGGCGATCCCGAATTGCCACCGATGATGTCCGTCGTCGAAAGGAAGTCGACCGGCACATCTCCGCCATCGGCATATGAACCGAAGTCTTTGGCGCGGTAAAGCTCTTTGAGCTTCGCCGGCACATCGAATGGTTCGCGGCCGGTGTCTTTTTCAATCACTCCGCCGAGGTGCGTGAACGATTGATAGACTGCCGCATCGTGGGGGATGTAACCTTTCACTTCGCCATACGTGAAGCGGAGCGTCGTGTTGGCATCGGGATATGGCTTGCTGCCGCGCATTTCGCTCATGCCTTGCACGAGCAGCGGTCGCCACTTGGCGACGGTCGCATTGAACGCGCGCGTGCGCGGGGCGATGTCGCTATTGATCGCCGCAATGTCTGAAGCGAACTCGATGAGTGGCTCGTTCATTTCCTTCAACTGCGCCGGAGTCTTCTCGAACAAAGCGGAAAAAGCTTCGGGGGTGGAAAGATTCTTGCTGTCGACCACCGCCCGCGCGAAGTCCTCCTCGGCGCGAATACGCGCTTCGTCCTTCAAATTGCCAAAGCGTTTCTCGATCGCGTCAATCTTTTGATTGGCGGGAAGCTCAGCCGCTTTGCGCAGGAAGAAGGCGAGCATCTCGCGCTCGAGCGTAATGTTTCGCTGCTCAAAAATTTCCGGGAGGGCGGCGCGCGCGCGGAGCACGACGGCTGCCAGATTCGGATTTCTTTCCGCCTCAGGCTTTTCCTTGCTCGCTGCAAAGGTGCTCACGAGTCCGGCAATTTCGAACACGTCGCTCAACGTAGCCATTTCCTGAACGATGCGATCGCGCGGCTGCGTCTTCGCCAGTTCCTCGTAGGCTGTCTGCAACGACGGCAAGATTTCACCGTACTTCGCTTTGCGCTCAGGGTTTTCGTTCACCCATTTGGTGAACTGCGCTTCCTTCGCGCGCTTCTCATCGACGATATTCGCCCGGCGCATCGCCAGCACTGAGCCTTCGTTGTTCTTCAGCTCATTTGAAATCCCGAAAATCACTGACTGAAGTTTGACGCGCAGCCCCGGATTGGCGCGGCCCATGTTCGTCAGGACTTCGATCTGCTTCTGCTGCATTTCAACGGCGAAAGGAATGAAAATGTCCTCGTTGTACGCGACCGAATAGCTTTCGCGATAACGGCGTGTCGAACCCGGATAGCCCATTACCATTACAAACTCGTCGTCTTTCACGCCGCCCATCGACAGAGATAAAAACTTCTTGGGTTTGTACGGTACATTGTTATTGGAATAATCGGCCGGCTTACCATCGGGACCTGCGTACGCCCGGAGAAAAGTGAAATCTCCATCGTGGCGAGGCCACTCGAAGTTATCAGGATCACCGCCAAAGAAACCGATGTTTTTCGGGGGCGCATAAACAACGCGAACGTCTCGGAGCACAAAGTACGTGAACAAGTAATACGACAAGCCTTCGTTCATCGCCATGACGCGCGCGGAGATACCTTCTGCTGGTTTTGTGTTCGCAGTCTCAATCGCGCTCGACTTTGATTGAATCGATGCGGCGCGTTGCGCAGGCGGCGTGGCGTCGCTCACACCTGTCAGTACTTCTGCCGTCACGTCCTTTAAATCCTGCGTAATAGTGACCGTGTAACCTTGCAAAGGCAGTTCTTCGCCGCGGGTGTGGGCTGTGTATCCCATCGTGCCGTAATCTTTCGTCGCATCAGATGCCCCCACCAAACCGTCAAAGGCCACGTGATGGTTTGTCAGCACCAGGCCTTCGGCCGAAAGAAATTCGCCGGTGCCGTAGCCTGATCCAAATCCCACGCGCACGACTGCGTCTTTAATGCTGGGACCGCTCGGGTTGTAAATGTCAGTGACCGGAATTTTCAATCCACGCTGTTTTAGTTTCGCCAGCGGAAGCTGATTCAAAGTGTCGGGCAGGAACATGCCCTCGTCGCCGAGCACTGAAACCGGAATCACGCTTACGAACAGCAATGTCGAAAGCAGAAGCGCAACCGCGCGCGGGTATTTAGAAATCATCAAGAGTTTTCCTTTGATTAGTGAATGTCTGGAGTGGAAGGATGTTAGCAGAAGCTTTGCGCGATTCGGAAGCTGATCGCGCAAAGCTTCTGTTAAGAGTTGTTAATTTGTGGCGCCGGGGAGATATCGCTTCGGATCGACCGGTTGATTGTTAATGCGAACTTCGTAATGGAGGTGAGGACCCGTCGAACGGCCGGTTGAGCCAACCAAGCCAATCGTCTGTCCGCGAGTCACGGTCTGTCCGACCGTTACATTGATCTGCGACAAATGGCCATATCGGGTGCTCAGACCCGCGCCATGATCGATGTAAATAACGTTGCCGTAGCCGCGTTGTCTGCCCGCGATCGTGACGCGGCCGTTGGCAGCGGCCTCGACCGGCGTGCCGTAGGAGGCATCAATGTCCTGTCCTTCGTGATACTCCCAGCCGCGACCGGTGAATGGATTGCGACGGCCACCCATGCCACCTTCCAATGCTCCCATGACGGGCCAAATCGAAGGTATTGCGCCATGTCCGCGGACCATGTCCTGATAAATCCACATCTGACGCTCGAGGTGTTCTGTCTTGGATTCCAATACGGCCAAAGCCGCAGCGCTGTCTACCGGGTGAGCGGGACCGCCCTGGCCGCGTGGTGCAGGCAGTGCGGGCGGATTCGAGATGCCGGACATCTCCGCCAATTTTCGCGACGTGTCTTCCACTGCGTTCACGCGATTGTTCAAGTTTTGCAGCTCCTGCTGCTGCTGGGCGTTTTGTTCGCGTAGCCGTGCGTTCTCGCGCTCAATTCGTAGATGTGCTGCCTGCTGAGTCAATCCGTAGAACCCGTACAGCAATGCCGCTGCGAGGACAACAAGTCCCGCTGCCGCGGCTCTCAGCCAGTGTTTATGGACACAAATTCGTCGAATGTGGGCGCGGGAACGGGAAGTACGGGCGACTATAAAAGCGTAGAAACGGTCGTCTCTAGTCATTCATTCTGCTCCTGTCGAGCGCCAAGCACGTTTGCAAATCGGGGCCGCTTGGCGACCGCTGAAGTAACAGACGCCGACGAGGGCGACTGAAAAACCTAAATTTTGCGAGGCCTTAAAATTAAGAACCCTGCCGAAGAATCGAACCCTGCTTGAGACTGGCTGCCGATGTGCGCTTGCTGAATCGCCGAGTGAACGTGGCTTCTAGACTCAGCTTACGGATCCTGGATGCTGCCAGAGCGCGAAACCCTATCATACGAGGCAGGCGAAGGCAAACGCAGAAAAGCGCGGCTGTGATCGCCATCACCCGCCACTGGATCTCTTATTGACGCGATTTGTTCGGAAAACTGTTAGAACGGGAAATAGACGGAGAGGGGAACGCGAGACGCCGTTAAATTTCGGCCTTGTGCTTCTTGTGATCGCGATAGATGGCCAGGGCGATCAGGACCAGTACGGTCACAAACACAACAACGATCGCTAGTTTGATAATCGCCAACAGCAGGCCGACGGCTACGATGAGTTGCTTGAGCAGGGCGACGACTAAGAGGACTGCGCCAATGATCGCGCCGCCACGGGTTATTGCTGAGATGAAGCCGAGCATAAGAAGAGATATCAGAAGTCAGATGTCAGAACTCAAAATTACTTCGATCTTGCTGATCCGACCTGTCGCGGCTGGAGACGTGTCGGAAAATCCCCGCCCTCATAAGCCGCGCGCGCGAACTGGCTACTTACCACGACTGATGGCGGCGGGTTATTCACATCGAATAACCGAAGTTCTTCGCGACGACGATGGCGTTTGAGATAGTCGTACAAAATGTATGCGCCGAGCACCACTAGCGCGACCGGCAAAGCGCGCCGCACCGGAAACTGAACTCCAATAACCGTGTGCGCCAGAAAGATTCCGCCGAGCACCAAAAGTGTGACTCCCCACGCCACCGGATTGCCGTACAACTGGCGCGTGATCGCATCCTCTTCCGCGTCAGGCGCGAGACCGGCGCGCGTTAGTTGCGCAGTGCGGCAGGCATCAATCGCTGCAAACAACCACGTGCCTGCGACTCCCAGCACAAAGAAGGCGACCCCGTCAGTGACCACGGCCATTTGGAAAAAGCTGGCAAAGATCGCGAAGTGAACAATGGCCTTGGATGTTTGACCGTTATAAGCAGCGCCAAGTCCGGGAACGAATAGCGAAAGAAATGTGGCGATAAAGGGCGAAGTCTTGCGGCGAATGACCTGTTGTCCCGATGGTTGCGATTGGCGAAGACGCAAGGCGTCCACGCCGGCCACGATGCAATCCTGGCAAAACGCGAACCCGCGAATGCGATGATCGCAGGCCGGGCACAGCGGCCGCGCACAGTTACTGCACTGCGTCATCGCGGGATTCTTCGGGTGGTAATTACAAGTCATAAAACTGGTTTCAAGTTTCGAGTTTCAGGTTTCAAGTTCTCCGTCGGCTGCTGTTCGCTGCCTCCTGCCGGCTGCCTTCTGCTTACTGCTTTTTGTTCTCCGAGCCGCTGCCTTGCGAGCGCGGCGCCGCGCTGTTTTGATTTGAGCTATTCGAGTTCTGGTTCGCATTGTTGTTCTGGGTCTCTTCGCCGCCGACCAGCTTGTTAACGCTGCCGGCAAATTGCTTGACACCCTTTTCCGATCCTTTCGTTGCACTGTTAGCGGTGCGTTCGGCCAGTTGCAGACTGGCGCGATAAATTCCGCTGACCGAACCATCGGTAGAAACCGTGTTCGTCAGTACAAAGACGGAAACCAGCAACATTGTTGCGACGGAAGCTAGTTGTGGCGACACAATTGGATCGAGCGCACCGCGCAGCCACTCAACGATGCGTGATGACCAGGGCGCGCGCACTTGCTGTGGCAGAACGTTGCCGATCGTCTCCTGAAGAATGCGAGCTTCCAGTCCGGTTGGCACCGGCAGTTCGTCCTGCGCATAGGTGTAAACCGCCCCGATAGACCGCACGACCTGTCCGGGAAGTTCGCTGCAATCCGCGCACAGTGCCGCATGCCGCTCCCAACGGTGATACAGCGGCGCCAGCAAAACGCCGTCAAGATAGTCCGTTAAGTACTCCTCGAATTGTTCGCAGATAAGTGTCGTTTCGGGCGCAGTCTTCATCAGAATGCGCGCTTCCAAGCCAGTTCCCGCAGGCGGAGCTTCAGAAGACGAGCACGCCACGATTGCGTTCTTCACATCGTCCAACAGGTCGTGGCACACGGGACAGCGCAGCGCGTGTTCGGCAAAAGCGCGATGCTCCTCGACCGGCAAGGCCGCGTCGAGATACTCAGTTACTTTCTCTTCAAACTCGTGACACTGCATCACTTCGCTTCCGTTCTGAACCCTTTGCGCCCTCCCTCACGGTCGGGCTACTGCCCCATCTCATCGAAACAAAATCTCTGTGAACCCTCTGGTTTTTCTGCCGTCTGTCTACTGGCGACTGCCTTCCGGGTCTACGCCTCCACTACTCGCATACGACGAAGAATCTTCGCGAGTTCGATGCGACCCCGGTTTATTCGCGATTTGACAGTTCCTTCCGGGATTCTTAACAGGTCCACAATATCCTGGTAGCTCAGTTCCTCGATATCGCGGAGAATTACGCAGGTACGCAGGTCCGGCGACAGCTTATCTATGCCCGCCTGCACCTGAGAGCCTAACTCGCGACGTTCCATTTCACGCTGGACTGAGTTCTCACCCGATTTGAGGTGGTATTTATGGTCCTCGAGGTCATCGGCGATATCGTCCTGCGGCGCGCGTTGCCGCTTGCGGTAGTCGTCAATAATAAGATTACGCGCCAGCCGCATCAACCAATTTTGCAAGTCTCCTTGCTTGGGATTGTATTGATCGAGTGATCGATAGACCCGGACGAAAACATCCTGGGTGAGATCTTCGGCACTATCAGCCCTTGAGGTGAAACGATAGGCGAGGTTGTAAACACGTCGCGAGTACGTCTGAACAATCTCTTCCCACGCCGCGCCGTCGCCTGCGCGACATCGCCTCACTAGTTCAGCGCCTTGATTAGTGGCCAAGCTTCTGACGGCTCCCACGCGCTATGATCTCCCGGTTTTCAGGTCAGTTCAAACGCAAAATCGCACGTCGTGTGCGGACATCAGCGTTTTACGTCCGGCCTCCGGGCAAAGTTCCGTCGGCGGTACGCGCGCTCCTGGCGTGCGGCAAGCGGTGACGCGTGCGACCGTTGCGCACAACATTAAACTGTAATAGGCTGACTGCACCAGCCCAATATCTTGTGGTTGCGTCAGCCGGAACTTAGATTCGACGCCCCGCTCGCTGCGACGCACTGCGCTTAGGTGAATGGCGAAATACCGAAAATACCTGGAGTTTCTCGCGCTGTTGCTGCTCGCCGCGGCCATCATCTGGTGGTTTGGGCGGCGCCTCGATTGGCATCAGGTAAAAATCGCGGTTGAGCGATCCGACTGGCGGCTGATTGCCCTCGCTTGCATCGTGATTTTGCTCGGCTATCTCTGGCGAGCAGTTCGCTGGCAAGCGCTGCTGTCGCCGCTGACGAAGACGAGTCTATATGAAGTTTGGATTGCGACCTGTGTGGGCTTCGCCGCTGTTTTGACAATTGGCCGCACCGGCGAGATTGTCCGTCCGGTCGTCCTGCCCATGCGTGACCCACGCGTCAGGCCGGCCGCCTCAATCGTTACGATCATGATCGAGCGGCTTTACGACACCATGACGGTCGTCGTGTTGTTCGGCATCAATCTGTTTTGGCTCAAGCCCGTAAGTGGCAGCGATTTCGGTGCAGCTCGGGTTGTCGGTCTGGTGCTTGTTTCACTGGGAGCGTTAGCGATTGTCCTGATGATCGCGTTCAAGCTGCGTTCAGCACAAGTCATTGCCTGGATCGATCGGAAATTGAAAGATAGCGTCGGATTCCGGCAGCGGGTGAAGCGAGCCTTGGTGTCCACGCTTGAGCAATTGGCAACGGCTCTCAACGTCTTGTCTGACGTAAAGCTGTTAGCGACGACCATAGGTTGGTCGCTGGCCTTATGGTTTTCGGTTGCCGTAGCGAATCTCCTGATTTGTTGGGCATTTGGCCTGCAATTTGGAGTTTCGCACGTGCTGTTCATTCTCGGATGGTCAATGATCGGCTCAGCTATTCCGACACCCGGCGGCGCGGCGGGCGCATTTCACGCAGCCACAGCCGGTGCGTTGATCTTGTTGGGTGTCGCTCGAGACCAGGCGGCGGCGATTTCCATCGTGCTGCATCTTGTCGATTTTGCGCCGGCAGCACTGTTTGGACTCTTTTATTTTCTGCGCGGTGACGTGAATTTCGGGCGCTTGCGCCAGATGCTCTCCGCGGAAGCCGTCGAACACGCCGTTGAAGATGATCGGATCGTTTTAGCTCGCAGCACCTAGTTCGGAGGAAGCGTCATGAAATGTCCCTTCTGTGGATTCATTGAAGACAAAGTCGTCGACTCGCGCGAGTCGCGAGAAGGCGATTCAATTCGCCGCCGCCGTGAATGTCTGAAATGTGAACGTCGCTTTACGTCATATGAGCGCATCGACGAGATTCCGTACATGGTGGTTAAGAAGGACGGTCGCCGCGAAACGTTTGATCGGAACAAAGTGATGGCTGGGGTGCTGCGTGCCTGCGAAAAACGCCCGATTCCTTCCGCAAAGCTCGACGCGATTGTGAATGCGGTTGAAAAGTGGGTGCAAGAGTCGACTGAACGTGAGCGGCCTACCAGCAAGATTGGCGAGCAAATCATGAGACGGCTGAAAGAATTGGACAAGGTTGCGTATGTTAGGTTTGCATCGGTGTATCTTGAATTCGAGGACGTTTCGGAATTCATGAACGAGTTGAAGACTTTAGTACGGGCGCGCGCGAACGCGCCGGCGAAGCGACCCTAATGGCCCTCAAGCGAGCAATGGTCAAGAGCGTCGGCCCGGCGGGACTTGAGCGCATCGAGTTGAAGCGGCTGACGGAACGGATCGGTTGGCTGTTTTCTTTGCTGCAGGAAGCTGCGGCCGTGCAGAGTCCATCGCTTGCGGGGTGGTCGCCTCCAGTTGATGTTTGCGAGACCACGGATGCGATTCTAATTCGCATCGAACTTCCGGGCGTAGCGGTGGCGCAAATCAAAGTTGCTTTGAATGGCAACCAATTGGTGGTTTGCGGTGAGAAGAAAAAGAGAAGCGCGCGGCCACGAATCACTTCGCATCTCTGCTCAGAGCGACAGTACGGGCGCTTCGAGCGCGCGGTGCCGATTCGGTGGCCGATCGACGTAAGAAGCGCGCATGCGGAACTCTCGAAGGGAGTTCTGCTGATTCAGTTGCCAAAATTGAAAGATCGCCGTGGCTTGGAGATTCCGATTCCAATCATAGAGAAAGACGTTTAATCGCAGGAACTTATTTATGGCAAGTGAAATAGACAAAGCAATGACTGAAGCGCTGGACGCGGTCGACACGGCTGCAGATCAGCAACTACAAATTCCGGAAGATTTGCCGTTGCTGCCCTTGCGGGACATCGTGATTTACCCGTTCATGATCGTTCCGCTGTTTGTCTCGCGCGAGAAGTCCATTCGCGCTGTCGACGAGGCGCTGGGCGAGCACCGCATGATCCTGCTCGATTGTCAGAAAGATCTCGACAAAGAAGAACCCACCCAGGAAGACCTGTACGGCGTCGGCACCGTGGCCGTAATCATGCGCATGCTCAAGCTGCCCGACGGCCGCATTCGCATCCTGGTTCAAGGTGTGTCGCGCGCGAAAGTTGAATCAGTCGACGCGGGTGGTGAATTTCTGCGCGCCCGTCTGAGCGTGCTGCCCGAAGTTCTCGCGCCTGAGCGTTCACTGGAGGTTGAAGCGTTGATTCGCAACGTACGTAGCCTCATGGAAAAGGCGGCCGCGCTGGGTAAGAACATCTCGCCCGAAGTCATGGCGATCATTGCGAACCTCGATGATCCGGGACGGCTGGCGGATCTCTCTGCGTCAAATCTGGAATTGAAGGTTGAAGATGCTCAATCCGTGCTCGAGATTGCCGACACGACTGCACGTCTGCGCCGCGTCAACGATTTGCTGAACAAAGAGATCGAAGTGTTGACGGTTCAGCAGGAAATCAACACCCAAGCGCGCGCCGACATGGATCGCTCGCAGCGCGAGTTTTACCTGCGCCAGCAGATGAAGGCGATTCAGGGCGAGCTGGGCGAAGGGAACGAACTGGCTGAGGAGATTCAGCAGTTTCGCGAAAAGATCGAAGCGGCAAAAATGCCGAAGCCGGCGGAGGACGAGGCCCTGCGTCAATTGAAGAAACTCGAACGCATGCACCCGGACGCTGCCGAAACTGCGACCCTGCGCAGTTGGATGGAAATCATCACGGACTTGCCCTGGTCGAAGTCCTCGAAAGACAATCTCGACCTGGTTAAGGCACAGAAGATTCTCGATGAAGATCATTACGGCCTCGAGAAAGTAAAGGAGCGAATCATCGAAGCGCTCGCTGTGCGCAAGCTCAAACCAAAACCGAAAGGTCCGATTCTTTGCCTGGTGGGTCCGCCGGGAGTGGGCAAGACGAGTCTGGGACGTTCAGTGGCGCGTGCTCTGGGCCGCAAGTTCATGCGGCTGAGTCTGGGTGGCGTGCATGACGAAGCAGAAATTCGAGGCCATCGTCGCACCTACGTCGGTGCGATGCCCGGCCGAATCGTTCAGGCGATTCAACAAGCCGGCACTAACAATCCGCTGATAATGCTCGACGAAATCGATAAAGTCGGCGCGGACTTTCGCGGAGATCCATCATCGGCATTGCTGGAGGTGCTTGATCCGGAACAGAACAACAGCTTTCGTGACAACTATCTGAACGTGACTTTTGATCTGTCGAACGTCATTTTCATGACCACCGCAAACGTGCTGGATACGATCCAGTCCGCTCTGCGCGATCGCATGGAAGTGATTCGACTCGCGGGCTACACAGAGGAAGAGAAGCTCGAGATTGCGCGCCGCCATTTGCTGCCTAAGCAGATGGATGAAACCGGCATCACCGCGAAGGACGTCCACATTTCGCGCACTGCGATGGCCGCGATCATTCAGCGGTACACGCATGAGGCAGGCCTGCGGCAACTGGAACGCGAAATTGGATCTATTTGCCGAAAAGTCGCGCGCCGGCTCGGCGAGGGACGGAAAGAGCCGGTGCGTGTTTCGCTTAGAAATCTGCACGAATTTCTGGGCGCACCGAAAGTTACGCCTGACGAAGTGCTGAAGAAAGACCAAATTGGTGTGGCGACGGGGTTGGCGTGGACGGCAGTCGGTGGCGATGTGCTGTTTATCGAGGCGCTGCGCATCAAAGGCAAGGGAAGTCTGGTGCTGACCGGACAGATCGGAGAGATCATGCGCGAGTCGGCCCAGGCGGCTTACTCGTACGCGAAGTCGCGCGCGAAGGAACTCGATATCGATCCTGAAGACATCAACAACTACGACATTCACATCCATATTCCGGAAGGCGCTATTCCGAAGGACGGACCTTCGGCGGGCATTACACTGGCGACCGCATTGGTTTCAGTTCTCTCGCGACGTCCAGTGCGCAAAGATGTGGCGATGACGGGCGAGATCACTCTGCGCGGTAATGTCCTTCCGGTCGGAGGAGTAAAAGAGAAGGTGTTGGCAGCGCGCCGCGCTCGCGTGCGCAAGATCCTGCTGCCGGTCCAGAATCGTCGTGATCTTGACGAGGTTCCGAAAGAGCCACTCAAGGACATCCAATTCGTCTTTGTTGATAATGTGCGCCAGGTCTTCCGCGAGGCGTTAGGCGAGAAGGTCAAGCCGGTTGTCAGCGCTCCGCCTCGACCGCTCCGCTTGCCGCACGCCGCCACCCCACGAAGAGATGCGTGAGAACCCGCACACACGCGAGCCGGCTGATGAGGGCAAGGCATTGAAACGCGTGCTGTTGTGGCTCATCTTGTTATTGCTGGTGGTGGGGCCGCCCCTCGCCATCCTCTTCTTCCTGGGCGCTCTCTAACCATTCGTTTTTCACTCTCAGACCGAGTGCGAGCAACCGTTGTTATCTTATGGGAATCAAAGACTTTCGCTCGATTTTTGCTGGGCGAAAGTGGTTTGACACCCCTGTAGGGGTGTGCTAACCTCGGCCATCAAGTGGCTGATTTCGAGCCACGGAAAGCGGAACTTTTTCGGGTTCCGTACTGTTTACATATTGGAGACCGCAAGTGCGACTCATGTGAGTCGTTGATCGCCCGACGAAATACCGTCAGGAGAATACCGATTAAATGACCCGTAAGGTTCTTCCTTTTCTCTCAAGCGCCCTAATCGCCGTCGCCAGCGTTTTCATCTCGGCACCAGTACAAGCGCAACCCGGCGGTTCGTCAGCCCGGGAAATACCGACTGAAGTTCAGAAGAACGAAGGTCGAGTCGATCAGGTGATCGAGCGCGCCAATGATCATTTTCGTAAGGGCAAACTCAATCTCGAAGATAACAAGCGCGAACAGGCGCGCGACGAGTTCGACAAAGCGGTGGACGAGATTTTGATGTCGGGCATGGATGTTCGCTCGAGTCAAAAACTTCAAACCTTTTATCTCGAACTAGTCGAGAGAATCTATCGCGAAGAAGTTCCCCTCAATCAGATCGCTCCGCAAAATGCGACGCCGGTGGTGGCGCAGGCGCCAGCCGATCCAAAAGCTGAAAAGGTAGAGATCGCTCAAGCACAACAGCCGAAGCAGCAGCAGGTCGGCTTTGTGCAACAGGTGTTTGTCCCTTCGCCGCAGGATCCCCTGGGCATCGCTCTAACCGAAGAAGAGAAGCAAGTCTCCGATACGCAGCTTGCAGATCTCGAGCTTGCTAAGAACGCTCTCGATTTCAAGTTCACGGCTAATCCGCTGGTGCAGCAGTTCATCAACTTTTATCAGGGACGCGGTCGCTCGACGATGGAGAACGGGCTGCGCCGATCCGGCCGGTACATGAAGATCGCGCGCGAGGCTTTCCGCAAAAACGGCGTCCCGGAAGACATTACCTGGCTGGGACAAGTTGAGAGTGCCTGGCAGAATCGTGCGATGTCATGGGCGGGCGCGTCGGGTTTGTGGCAGTTCGTTCGCGGCACGGGCGCGCAATACAATTTGCGCCAAACGGCTTGGGTTGACGAGCGCAACGGAATTGAGAAGCCGACCAACGCGGCCGCTCAGTATCTGAAGAGTCTCGCAAATCGGTACAACGGTGATTGGCTGCTGGCCATGGCTGCCTATAACACGGGCGCGCTGAACGTCGATCGCGCAATCTCTCGGGCCGGCGAAGCAAACTACTGGGCGATTTATCCGTACATCGCACAGGAAACTCGCAACTACGTGCCGAACATTCTGGCAGTTATTCTGATTGCGAAGAATCCGGACAAGTATGGCTTCCACGGCATTAAGCCTGAAGCGCCCATGTCCTTTGAGTCCGTTCCGGTCCCATCCGGAACAAGTCTGCGTTTGATCGCCGATGCGACGGATACGGGTGTCGATTACATTCAAAGCCTCAATCCGGAGTTGAAGCGAGACACGACGCCTCGCGGTGAAGTTTACAATCTCCGCATACCTACGGGACGGGGCAAGCAATTGGCATCGTTGTTGAAACGTGTGCCGTCGGATCGTCAGGATACTGCTCGCGTTATTTCCATTGCTCCGGGCGAAGAGTGGCAGTCAATCGCGAACCGCACCGGTGTGAGCGTGGCGACTCTGCAAGGAATGAATGCAGGTGTTGACCTGAAAACCGCCAACAAGGTGTTTGTTCCGAACAGCAACATTCGCCTGACAAATTGGAAGCGCTCTGGCGATACGACCGCGGCGCCGACTCTGTCGAAGGTTAAAGCGCGTAAGGGCGATACGATTTCGAAGATTGCTGCAGCCCGCAAGCTCTCGGCCGATGAAGTTGCTCGATTGAATGGCATTGCGCCTGATGCCGAGTTGCAGGCAGGACAGGAAATCAAGCTGCCGTCTGCAGGCGCGACGCCGGCCCCGGTGAATCGTCGCAGGTAAAGCATAAGCAAAGGGCGTTCGCTTCGGTTCGAGCGCTGTAGTTTCTAAAGCGAGCGCGCCTTTTCGAAAGGCGCGCTTTTGTTTTTCCGCCTCGCCTGTTCGCAGCTCCACAGCGAACAGTTTGCTGTATTCAGAAGTCGTAATTCGCAGCTTTGTCTGCGGCCTGACTCCCATGCTGTTCCGCGCTCTCTCAGCCGCTGTTTACGGAATCGACGCTAATCTTGTCGATGTAGAAGTCGATCTGACGCCGGCACGCAACGAAGTCGATCAAACACCGGCGGTGATCATTGTCGGTTTGCCGGATCTGGCCGTGCGAGAATCACGCGAGCGTATTCGCGCCGCGATTAATAACAGCGCATTCTTTTTTCCCGTTCATAAGACGACGATCAACCTGGCGCCGGCCGACGTGCGCAAAGAAGGCGCGAGTTTCGATTTGCCGATTGCGCTGGGAATTCTCGGCGCGAACGGAGACCTCGGCGCCAGTGAGCACCTAACCGATATCCTTGCGGTCGGAGAACTCTCGCTGGACGGTCGCGTGCGTCCGATTCGCGGGGCGTTGCCGATTGCTCTGCGCGCGCGTGACTCGCAGACGAAGCATCTCCTGCTCCCCGATGAGAACGCGAAGGAAGCAGCCGTGGTTTCGGACGTAAACGTCTATGCCGTGACCGATCTGCGGCAAGCAGTCGAGATGATTGCTGCGATCCGCTCAGACAATCCGCCCGCGCCTCTTCTAGTAGATTCGTCGCAGCTCCTTTCGCATAACGGTCACTACAGTTCTGACTTCCGTGAAGTGCGCGGACAGCAGGCGGCCAAGCGAGCCCTGGAAGTCGCAACGGCTGGCGGCCACAACATACTCCTGATCGGGCCGCCGGGTTCCGGCAAGACAATGCTGGCGAAACGTCTCCCCACGATCTTGCCGCCGCTGGAATTCGAGGCCGCGCTCGACCTGACCAAGATTCATTCCGTGGCGGGCCTCACTGGCAGCTCGGGACTTGTAAGCGAGCGTCCTTTTCGTTCGCCACATCACACCATCAGCGACGCCGGATTAATTGGCGGTGGGGCGGTCCCGCGGCCTGGCGAAGTCTCGCTCGCGCATGAAGGCGTTCTGTTTCTCGATGAACTACCGGAATTCGATCGCAGCGTACTCGAAGTCCTGCGTCAGCCACTCGAAGATCAAAGAGTGACAATTAGTCGCGCGGCAATGTCGCTGACATTTCCTTCGTCCTTCATGTTGGCGGCGGCGATGAATCCGTGTCCTTGCGGTTTCTGGAACGATCCGACGCGCGAATGCCGCTGCACCCCTCTGCAAATTCAGCGATATGTAGGCCGCATTTCCGGACCGTTACTTGATCGCATCGACATTCACATCGACGTACCGGCGGTGAAATTTCGCGACCTTGCCGGAGACATACCACCCGAAGCCGAGGACTCAGAGGCAATTCGACAAAGAGTGATCTCTGCGCGCGAGCGACAAAGCCAGCGCTTCGCCGCGGACGGCATCTTCTCAAACGCGGCGATGTCGCCCCGTCTAATCCGAAAATATTGCCGGATTGATTCAGAAAGTGAGACTATGCTGGAACGCGCCATGGCCCGGCTGGGGTTGTCAGCTCGGGCTTACGATCGCATCCTGAAAGTTAGCCGGACGATCGCCGACCTGGACGATTCCGACGCCATTACCTCAGCGCACGTTTCGGAAGCCGTTCACTATCGTTCGTTGGACCGTACTTATTGGACGTAAGCGCTCGCCGAAAGGAGCACACCATGAAAATCCGTCGTTTCAATATCATTCCCGGAATGCAATACGACACGCCTAAAGAAATTTGGGGCTTTCGCACCCGACCGCTGCGGGGCACTCCGGCGGCAATTGCGGACAGATTCATAGCCAA
Organism: Pyrinomonadaceae bacterium; assembly: GCA_035606795.1. Lineage (GTDB taxonomy): Bacteria > Acidobacteriota > Blastocatellia > Pyrinomonadales > Pyrinomonadaceae > UBA11740. The sequence goes on along the minus strand of DATNEI010000165.1, from coordinate 6,719 downwards.
TAACTCCGAGTTGCTGGGATCGACAGGCGTGCGTCTGCGACGCGCGCGGGAGATCGAAAGCCTGGGCGCGCATCACGTGATCTTCCAGCAAAGGTTGCGCGGTCTGCCGATTCAGCGCGCCTACGCGACTGTACACATGGACAAGAACGGAGCCGTCTATCTGGTCAAAAATCGCGTAGTGCCTCGCGAGTTCCTGCAACCCGCCAGTGAATTTGCCATCAACGCGGCGACCGCGCGCAAACGAGCACTGCACAGTGTCAGTCCCCGATCGAGATTCGTTTGCGTCGTCAAGTCTGAGCAGATGTGGTTTCCCGTCAAGTCGATTTTGCGGCCTGCCTATCGCGTGCGCATCGAAAAGCGCAAGCCGCGAGGAGACTGGGTTGTTTTTGTGGACGGTGAAACCGGACGCATTCTGCGAAAGTTCGACAATCTTTCGGAAGTCTTCGCGCGCATCTTCGATCCTAATCCGGTCATCGCTCTGAAGTCGGGGCGAAAACTCCTGAACAAGGGCAAGTTTCCTCTGCCTCCCGACGGTGCGTACGTTCGCGTCAGACTGCGTGCCTTGGGACGTGGCCAGGCGCTTGACGGTCGCCGAGTTACCACAAACCTCACGCGCCGCCGCGTGCGACTGACCGATGGGAATTTGGATTTCGCTAGCGACAACCGCGCCTTCGAAGAAGTGATGACCTATTTTCACATCGATCGAGCGATCGGGTATTTGGAATCGCTCGGGTATCGCGGGCGCCGCGCGATCTTCCGCGAGCCTTTGGCAATTAACGCCAACGGAACGGACGAGGACAACTCTTGGTACAGCCCGCACGATCGCAGCATCACGTTCGGGCTCGGCGGAGTTGACGACGCCGAAGACGCGGAGATCATCCTTCATGAGTTCGGCCACGCTATTCAGGACGCGATCTGTCCCGGCTTCGGGCAATCGCCGGAAGCTGCCGCGATGGGCGAAGGGTTCGGCGATTATTTTGCCGCCAGCTTCTTTGCCGAAAAGAAGCCCAGACGATATCGAACCTCAATCGGAACGTGGGACGGCATCGAAGATACTGTTAATGATCCCCCGTGCGTTCGGCGCGTAGATCTACGCGTCACCTACGAATCGTTCGATCACGGCGAGTCCGCAGACGAACATGATAACGGCCAGATCTGGTCAGCCACGCTCTGGGACGTTCGTTGTGCGGTGGGGCGCGACATCGCCGATCGGATCATTCTCGAAAGCCACTTTCAACTCGATGGCTTTACCACGTTTGCCCGGGGCGCCCGAGCCATCATCGACGCCGATCGCAATCTCTATCGCGGCCGCAACGTAGACGCTCTGCGCCGCGTCTTTCATCGTCGCGGAATTGGTCCAGTGGAATAGATCCTCTGTCGGCGTCTCGAAGCGAAATATGTCACAGGTGTGGTTTCGCTCTCCCGGCGTTATGCCCGCCGCTTGTCACCTCAACCGTAAGATCGGATACTAAAACTGCGCCCTCAAAAACAATCGTTCCGCCCGCTGCTTTTATTGAGTCGGACGATAGTTCAGACTGAAGGTAGTGTGCGCACGCGCGAACCTGTGGCTGGTATCGAAACTGAGACACCTCGGACGCCCGATTACGAGCTGACGAAAAAGGCTGCCGAAGGCGATATGAAAGCCTTCGAAGAGCTTTACCAGCGGCATAACCGGCGCGTTTACTCGCTGTGCTTGCGCATGACCGGCAATGTGGTCGAGGCGGAAGACCTGGCGCAGGAAGTCTTCATTCAGCTGTTTCGCAAGATTGGCAGCTTCCGCGGCGAGTCGGCGTTCACCACCTGGCTGCATCGGCTGACGGTTAATCAGGTGCTGATGCATTTCCGGAAGCGCGGGGTACGCCTCGAACAGACTACCGAGGAGGGCGAAGTTCCCGTGCAAATCGTGAAAGGAACTGAGAATCCGAACGCAATGCCGGTGGTTGACCGCATCGCGCTGGACAAGGCAATAGCTCAGTTACCGCCGGGTTATCGGACGGTTTTCACGCTGCACGACATTGAGGGGCACGAGCACGAGGAGATTGCGAGGATGCTGGGTTGCTCAGTCGGGACCTCCAAGTCCCAACTGCACAAGGCGCGCATGAAATTACGTGGATTGCTCAGGCAACAGAAAAAGGCGCACTAGCAACCAAAGACTTGGCCGGTTTTTTCGAGGAAAATCGCCGAGCCGGGCCAAATTGACATAAGGCAGAGAAGAACGAGCAGGATGCTCGCGACCCGCAGGCAGGAATGCCTGCGCTCCGCCCTCAAACGCAGTCTCCCCTTTATTGCTTTTGACATCGCCCCTGTGGTGCCGTCCGAGGCTGTTTCCGTGATGCGACGCATCAGAGGTTAAGACAATGAACTGCGAGAAGTACCAAAATCTTCTGAGCGACCTGATCGATGGGTCGCTGACTCCCCGTGATTGCGCAGAGGTTGAAGCACACCTGAGCGCCTGTGCGCCCTGTGCCGAAGCTCGCGAGGACCTGAAGGCGATTGTCGCCCACTGTCGCGAACATCGTGGCGAATATGAGGCCGTGCCAAACGAGCGCGCGATGTGGCTGGGTATCAGCAATGTGATTGAAGCGGAATTGGGAAGCCGTAAGGCTGGCGCCTTTCCGGCCGGCGCCGGCTGGTGGTTCCGTTTGACGAATCGAAGTTGGCAGCTCACCTTTCCGCAACTCGCCACGTCCATCGCGGCCACAATCGTGGTTGCTGTGCTGCTCACCTTCGGGGCGATGCGCGTCGTGAACAACGGCGGCATCAGGACTGGCGGCGTGACGATCGGTAAGGACGTTTCGGATGTGCATGATCGCTATCGCCAGCAGGAACAGATGATCGCTTATTGGAATAAGCGCGTAGAACTAAACAAGGCGCGCTGGACCCAGCAGATGCGCGACGCATTTGATCGAGACATGGCCGTCTATGACGGTACGGTTAATGAAGCGATGGGACGCCTGAACCAAAATCCTCACGATGAAGTTTCAGAAGATGTTCTTAACGCCGCTTTGAACGACAAGATTGCCTTGCTGAAGGAATTCGGTGATTTATAATCGCCCTGAGTTTGAAAGAGATCCGATCGTAATGAACCGCCGCCCACCTGCCCACATCATTCGACCCGCAGTATGCGTCGTTTTTGTTTTTGCGTTGCTCTCGACGGCGGCGTTTGCGCAGAAAAGCGTCTCTCGGCATTACCCCGCCGGCAAGAATGTCCGGCTGGAGCTTAAGAACCTTTCCGGAACAATCACCGTCGAGACCTGGAATCGTGACGAGATCAAGGTAACCGCCTTGATGGAAGCGCCCAGCGTGCAATTCAATCCGCGCATGACCGACGCCGGTTTGGTGATCGACATCGTGGGCGATAATCGTGGTCGCGGCGATGTTGGTGACGTGAATTTCAAAGTGCAGGTGCCGGCGCGCTCGTCAGTCGATCTCGAAACCCGGCGTGGCCAGATCAACGTCAGCAACGTGCAGGGTGATTTGGTTCGAGCGCACGTTTGGACCTCAGGCGACATTCAGCTCTATGGCATCAATGCCACTCGCGTGTTTGCCTCGAACTCGACCGGTGACATTTTCTTTGATGGCGACTTTAACTCCGGCGGGACCTACGAATTCAAATCGGGGCAGGGAACAATCACCTTGCAACTGCCGGTGAATTGCGGATTCCGGCTGGTGGCCACCGCGCCGGCACAGAAGATTTCGATGGGCAAATTCTGGAATCCGAATATGAAGACTGTCGGCGAAGGCCGCCGGGTTATCGGCGACGTGGGCGACGGTCGCGCATCAGTCACAGTCACCAATTACCAGGGTAATATCAACTTCGTGCGCCGCTAGACAACTTTTTCTTTCTCCCGCACAATCCGTCTCAGTGCAGAAATTCAAGGTATCGCTGATCCTTGCTTTCGTTTTCACACTCGCTGCGTCTGTTTTCATTTCACCTCCCGGGCGGGCGCAAAAAGATAAAAAGCCTGAAGAGCCAAGAGCGGATCTCAAGCGCACAATCACGCGGCATGAAGCGCATCGATTGCCGTTCGGGGGAACACTCAGCGTTATTGGCGCCCCCGCCGGTTCGATTACGGTTGAAGGTTGGGACCGCAACGAGATCGATATCGCGGCCGAGATTGAACTGCACGGCCCCACCAACGCCGACCTTGATCTGTTGGCCACGGTCAATAACTTCGCAGTAGATGTTGATAGCAACCACATTCGTATTGTCACGAGCGGCACACACGACAAGAACTAAATGCGGCAGGTGGCGCGCAAGTTTCCGAAGAATCTTTTTGGCTTGCCCTGGAAAGTTGATTTCCATTTGAAAGTGCCGGCGTTGACCGACCTGGAAATCGATTCAGGCATTGGGCCGATGAAGATTGCCGGCGTGGAGGGTGCGATGCGCCTGACCGCTTTGCAGAGCGACGCGGAACTCTCGCTCACCGGCGGTTATGTTTCGGGAATCATCCAGAGAGGAGTGGTCACCATCAAGGTGCCGACCCGTAGCTGGCATGGCTTGGGCGCCAGTCTGCAATTGGCCGGTGGAACGCTTGATGTCCTACTAACGTCAGGATTCAGCGGAGATATCGACGCGACGGTTTTACGGTTGGGAGAAATCAAAAACACGTATGATGGATTGGTGCCGCGTGAAAGCAGTGCGGTTAACCCGCGCTTATTTCAAGGGCGAGCTGCCTCCGGCGGCGCACAGCTTTCGTTTACGGTCGGCGATGGAACCATCTCGATAAGACCGCTGAGTGGCGCCCCGTGACCGGAGGAATAATTTGGCAAGTGAAAGCTGAAAAATGAAGATTGCAAAGTGACATTTTCTAATTTGCACTCTTCATTTCTCATTTTGTAATTTGCAATTTAGTTAGACCGTCATGGCTGAACCTATCCAACTCGACGTGCTCGCTATCTTCTCGCATCCTGACGATGCGGAGCTGACGATGGCGGGCACGCTTCTAAAGCTAAAATCGCTTGGCTATCGCTGTGGGATAGCCGACATGACGCGCGGCGAGATGGGAACCCGCGGTACGCCGGAGATTCGGGCGAAGGAAGCGCTGGATGCTGCGCGCGTGATGAATCTGGATACGCGCGTCAACGTCGGTTTGCCGGACGGGCACCTGGCTTTGAATGAAGACAGCAAACTGGCGGTCGCCCGCTTGTTAAGAAAGTATCGTCCGAGAGTTGTCTTCACTGCGCACTGGGATGATCCGCATCCCGATCACGCTGCGACCTCGCACATCGTGCGCGAGGCGGCCCGGCTGGCGACGATGCGTCGCTACGACAGGGACAGTGGGTTCGAGCCGATCAAGATGCCGGCAGTTGCGCATGCGGTTTACTCGCGACTTGTGGTGCCGTCATTCATCGTTGATGTTTCCGAATTCGCGGAGAAAAAAATGGAGGCCATCCGCGCCTACGCGTCGCAGTTCTATCTGGCCGACTCGAAAGAGCCTGAGACGCGAATTGCGCAGAAGGGCTTCTTGCGGCAGATAGCCGACCGCGCTCGTTATTACGGTTCGTTGATAGGAGTTGAGGACGGCGAGCCCTTCTATGTTCGCGAAGCGCTGAACGTCGACGACCCGGTTGCGTTGCTGACGAGGCCGATGAATATTTACTCTTAGTCAGTTGTCAGTTGTTCGTAGTCAGTTGAAGAGAGACTGACAACCGACAAATGACCACTGACAGTGTTCACTTTTTCTTTTCTTCCAAAACCGTTCTGGCAATCGCGATTGTGGCCGCTGCCCGCGGCGCTTCATGTTCAAACAGTCGCGCTAGTTGAATCGCTTTCTCAAAATCGTCGTTGGCCAGTTCGGTGAAGAGCGGGTCAATATTAAACTCGCCGTTGGATGTACTCCTGCTCGTTGCGTTGGCTTTAGTGACCAAACTTATCCTCATCACGCCGTCTTCGCCGGTAAATGTTTCGGCTGAGTTGGCGGCCTTGAGTACGTCGTCGATGGTCTGCCATGCCTTGGCTCTGTCGATAGTCAGCATGGCGTTGACGACTCCGATGAGCGCACGCGGTCGATCAGGATCGGAAGGCTCAATGCGTCGTGCTTCGGCCGCTGAATCGTCAAGTAGCGAGAGTGCCTTGTCGCGATCGGTTTTCCCCAATAACTTCGCGGCCTGACTGAGTCCCCACGATTTTTGCACGTGAGTAAGCTCGCCGGTGCGCACAAGTTCAACCACGCGATCAGCATTCTTCTTACTTACCGCATTGATTACCAGGCTCGCATCGATGAAGGCGCGCGCTTTTTGGCGCAGTTCGCTGTCTTCGATCTTGGAGACATAATCGCGCGCGCGATTGTCTTCGCTGTCGGTAAACAGCCGCGCCAGATCCAGGTACAGCTGGTCGCGCTCTTCGGATGTCTTGGCGCGATCGATTCGATTAAGCAGCGACTTTTCTCGATCTTCGCTGCTCTGCGGCGGCCGGATTCCCTCTCGTAAAGGGTTGTCGTCACGGTCTCGAGCATCCTCTGGGACCAGGTTCGTCAACGCTTCCATTTGGGTGCGCACAGCCTCGGCCATGTCCCGCGACGCGTACTGTTCGAACAATGGCAGCAGTCGCTTTAGCATTAAGTACTTTCCCTGCACGCCGGAGGAGCTTTGATCTTGTCCTGCCGGCGGCAGCGGCCGGAGAAGAATATTCGCTGCTGTGCGGAAGAAGGCGTCGCGTAGTTGCGCAGGAACTACCGGAGGCATGTTGTTGCCTGAAGACGAAACTGATGAGCCGT
>DATNEI010000153.1:0-17267 GCA_035606795.1 Pyrinomonadaceae bacterium | reverse complement strand
CAGACGATGGTCGCCGCCACCGCCACCCGCGGTCGCCAGGGGCATTCATGCCAGGGCAAATCAATGCGTTCTACTTCTGCGAAGGGAAGACGACTCAGCAAGGCGACTCCCATATCACCTTGGTCATCGATGGCGACTTGTTCTTCGAAATCAAGCCACCACTCGCGCTGCTGCGGCTTGATGCCGTTCGGCAATCCCGCGCCCACATGCACGTACTGCATGCGCATCTTATCAGCGAGAGCCGCCGCCACATGTTGGCCGCCCGCGCGTCCGGTCATCTTGTCGGCTTCCTGCAATGCTAGAATGTCGGGTGTGGGTAGCATGCGATCGTTAGAAAGCGCGCGCGCCGCAACTTTTACATTCTGCTTGATTGCTTCAGGACGATGACGCGGAAAGTTGTAGCCGAGCTTTCTGAGCAGGCCGGACAGAATCAAGTAGCGACCGGCCGCATAGCGGATGTTGTAGGAAGCGAGCACAAGACTTTCTTTATCAGGCGCATCGGGAAGTGCTGCCCGCTCGTTTCCGAATTCGATCGCATTCTCGGGCGGAGTGAATGTCATGGCGCCGCATCATCGCTCGAAACACTCGGCGCAGCAAAGCGCGTCAGAAGCCCGAGCGTAAGCGAGCGCAACGTACAAAATCGCGCTTGCGCAATAAAGTAGCCCTCCCTAACGGTCGGGCTTCTGACACATTATGACGAGAACCATCATTGCTGTTGTTGACGATCTCTTCTTCGCCTCGAAAATTCGGGGGACGGCAGAGCAGGTCGGTGCGCGCGTCGTGTTCGTCAAGTCCATCCCCGATGCGATCGAAAAGACTGGCGATGAGGCTCCCTCGCTAGTCATCGCTGACTTGAACACGCGTGGTTGTGACCCTGTGGACTTGGCGCGGACGTTCAAAGCCAATGACAAGCTCAAAAGGATTCCGCTACTCGGTTTTTTCTCTCACGTGCAGACGGAATTGCAGCAGGCAGCGCTCGCAGCCGGCTTCGACCGCGTCATGCCTCGGTCAGCATTCACCAAGAACCTACGCGATATTCTGGAAGGAAAGTCGGCGTAACTTCGACCAACGGTGGGACCAAGCAGTGTTGAGCGTCGCGAACATGAACGCCGAAGGCGTTCGCCACCTCCAGCCCAGGGTTGACGCGCGCTAGCGCGGCTACCCTGGGTAATGAGCCAACACGGCAGGGCAACCCTGAAAGGGTTGCGGAACCGTGCAGGCACACCGTTGTTGAATTGGGATTCACAAAAATGTGGAACCTTTCGGGCTCGTGCCTTAAACGCCGAAGGCGTTTGCTATCTTCAGCCCAGGTTTGCGCGCGCCACCCGCAATTGGGCACAGCCCCGTTCTCGGAAGGATTCGTTTTCGGAAGGCCGAAGGCCTTCCGCACATCAGGCGGCAAAGCCGTTGAAGTTGGAGGGAGTTCTAAGAAACTGCTTGTGGGGTGACGACCTCGTGAATGGGTCGCACTTCCTGGACCAGCTGGTCGTATTGTTCGAGCGTCAGAGCTTGCGCTCCGTCGGACAGGGCTTTCTCCGGCTGATCGTGAACTTCGACAATCAAACCATCGGCGCCCACGGCAACGCCGGCGCACGCCAGCGGAATGACCATGTAGTTCTTCCCAGTGCCGTGCGACGGATCGACAACGACCGGTAAGTGCGAGATGCGCCGAACTGCGGGAATCGATGCCAGGTCGAGCGTGTTACGCGTGTGCTGCGCAAATGTGCGCACGCCGCGCTCGCAAAGCACCACGTTGTAGTTGCCTTCGGACATGATGTATTCAGCCGCGAGCAACCATTCGTCCAGTGTCGCTGATAAGCCGCGCTTCAGCAGCACCGGCAGAGGCGATCTTCCCGCGCGCCTTAGCAGACTGAAGTTCTGCATGTTGCGCGCGCCAATCTGAATCATGTCGGCATACTTCTCGACCAGGTCGCAACCGCTTTCATCCAGTGCTTCAGTCACGATCTTCAAGCCATAACCCTCGCGCACTTCTGCAAGAATCTTCAGGCCCTCTTCGCCCAGCCCCTGAAAAGCGTAAGGCGAAGTCCGCGGCTTGAACGCGCCGCCACGGAAAAAGCGCGCGCCGCTGCGCCGGACTGCTTCAGCCACGGCGAATGCCTGCGCGTGACTCTCAATGGCGCAGGGCCCAGCAATAATCGCCAACTCCTCGCCGCCGATGGTGGCATCGCCGACCCGGACCACTGTTTTCTCTGGGCGGAGGTCAAGCGTGATCAGTTTGTAAGGCTTGCTGACGCGAATCGCTTCCGCGACACCGGGCAAATTCTCGAAACGGGTGGGGTCGACTGCGCCTGGATTGCCGGTTATGCCAATGGCCGTGCGCTGCGCACCGGGCATGGCGTGCGGTTTGAATCCAAGTTCAGTAATGATGTCGCACACGTGCGCAACTTGCGCCTCGGTGGCATCGGCTTTCATGACAATTAACATTGCGGTGAATGGTAAATGGTAAACGTTGAATAGTAAATCGGGGGCTGGAACGCTTTGGGTTTCATTCTCACCGAGGCTTTGGCCCGGTATCTGAGACTCAAACGCCGGGCTAACGCGCCGGCGTGAATGAGAGTTGCCGCCTTCTCAGTCTACATTCGATCCGGCACGCTGATGCCCAAAGTCGCCAGTGCCGCGCTCAACTGACGCTGCGTGTAATCGGCCACCATTATCAATACTGCGCGCTTGGTCCCGTCCTCTTCAGCGATGATTCGATGTCGATGGTAGAAGAGGTTGAAAGCCTTTGCTAAATTAAAAGTGTACTTCGCCAGGAATGCCGGTTCGGCGTTGGACGCGGCTTGCGCGTTTGCTTCTTCAAGACGAGCCGCCAACAGGAGAAGCGCCCAGATATCGTCACCACTTTCGCCTGTGAAGACATCAGCAACCCGGTCGCTACCGCTCCCGGTACTGACTTCTTTGGCAACATCGGTCACGGTTTCGCCAAGCTTCCGAAAAATCGAATTCGCCCGCACCGCCGCGTACTGGCAATACGGACCAGTCTCGCCTTCAAACGACAGAGCTTCTTTGAAATCAAAGGCAATTACCGAGTTCCGCGTGAACTTTAAAAGGAAGTAGCGCAGCGCGCCGACAGCAATTGCGTGCGCGGTGGCGAGCTGCTCATCGTCAGACAAATCCGGATGGCGGGTCTTGACCTCGGCCAGCGCGTCCGCTTCCAAACGATTGATCAAGTCGTCGGCTTTTACGCCGAGCCCTTTCCGGCCGCTCATCTCGATGTACGGGCGCTTGCGATCTTCAGCGGACAATTCAATGCCCAGTTCATCGCACGCTGCCGGAGACAGCGCCACCATTTCGTAAGACAGGTGGACGCTGGCTTCCTGGCCGAGTTCGGGAACGATCGCCGCCACGCCGCGCTTCACAATCTCCTGCGGATAAGACTGGCGCGAATCGATCACGTTGTAGACGATGACGCCTCCACCGAAATTCGGTCGCGGAACCTCTGGTTGGGTCTCGGCGTTTGGTTCAACCGTCGTCACCCACGTCGCGTGTCCGTCCCCGTACGATCTAAATGGCTTGTAATTGAAATCGAGTCCGAGCTGACCTAGTTTCCACAGTTGATAGGCAATGTCCTTGCCCGTGTAAGTGACGGTGCGGTTCGAGCGCACAATGATCTTATCGGACTCGTGCTCATCTGTTCCGGTGTGCGACTCGAAGGGCATGACCCAACAGCCTTTGGCGCGGCCTTCGCTGGCGTAGTGAATCGCGCCACGCTCTTTCATCAACTGAAAAGCACGCTCCCAAAAATGCAGGTGGAGAATCTCTGACTCGCGCGCCAGCAGATCGTAGCGAATCCCCAGACGCTCCATCGTGTCGAGGATGCATTCGACATTACGCGTCGCCACGTAATCAGCCAGCTCAGCAGTCGGATTGTTTCCTGCTTCGATCGCATGCAGGATTTCAGCGCGCAACTTCAGTTTTTCAGGATTCTGTTCGCTGTCCGCATTGCCGTCGCGATAGAAGAGTCCCACGCGCGTGTACAGGTCCCAGCAGTAGTAATCAAACGACTGATTCGGCGGCAGAGACTGATCAAGTGACTTAATGTCGTCGAGGGTCATCTTCTCGATGTGAATGAACCCAACGACGACGTCGGCGACCTGCACACCGGTGTTGTCGATATAGTTCTGAATTTCAACTCGATTGCCGGCGGCGCGCAGAACGTTTACGAACGTATCGCCAATTACTGAGTTGCGAACGTGACCGATATGCGCGGCTTTGTTGGGATTGATGCTGGTGTGCTCAACCATCAACTTGCGATCCTGCGGAGCTTCGCCCACGAGTGCTGCGCCGTCTGCTGCGTTCGGTGCGGGCGCGGTCGTCAAGTCGCTCAACAAGCGCGCGCGGTCGAAGAAGACGTTGAGGTAACCTGCGCCTGCGACTTCCACGCGGGCAACTTCTGCAATGCCCTCGAGTGCAGGCTTGAGCGCCTCAGCGATGGGTCGGGGCGCACGTTTTTCGCCGGTCTGCTGCTTGATTTGCTTTGCGAGTTCGAAGGCGGCGGGGAAGGCGAGGTCGCCGAGCTCAGTTCGTGGCGGAAATTCGCTGACGATTTGATCGAGTTCGAACCCGAACTGTTCGCGCGCGGCCTCGCGCAAGCAGGACTTAAGGCGATTTTGAAGTTGCAGCAGGTTCATGGATGCAGTTAGGTGTCAGAAGCCCGACCGTCAGGGAGGGCAGCCTACCCGACTTGCCCTCGCTCACGCTCGGGCTTCTGACTCGGGTCAAAGCAAAGCGGCTATTGTAGTGAATCGCCTACTATTCGCGAAATTGCGAGCGCGCGTCGCGCTCTGTTAACATCGCGAACCAATGCAAGCCGTCGCCAGTAAGTCAATCATCTCAGACGAACTGCGCTCGCGATTCAATCGCGCGAAGCGGGTGCTGGTGCTCACGGGTGCAGGCGTTTCGGCCGAATCAGGCGTGCCGACATTTCGCGGCGCCGGGCAAACCGCGATCTCGAAAAGCATGCCCATCGATGTGATTTCATCCGGCGCGATGCTGGAGCGCGACCTGCCGGTTGTTTGGGAGTGGTTCAATCATCGGCGCAGCGTCTTGCGTACACTGAAACCAAATCCTGCGCACGATACAATCGCACGCTGGCAAAGCAATTTTGAAGAATTCACGCTGGTGACTCAGAACGTTGATGGGTTGCACGCGGCCGCAGGTTCAGGAAACGTGATTGAGCTGCACGGATGTGTTTGGCGCGCTCGTTGTCTGACTTGTCAAGCCCGTATCGACTTGCGCGAATCTGATCACGAAACTGGAGTGCCGTCCTGCCACGAATGCGGCGACCCGATGCGGCCCGACGTGGTTCTGTTCGGCGAGATGTTGCCGTCAGGCGCGTTTGAGCGAGCGGCGCTGCAAGCCTCATCCTGCGAACTTTGCTTCGTGGTGGGCACGTCGGCCGTGGTTTATCCGGCGGCTTCAATTCCCGAGATCGCGCGGTCGGCGGGCGCCTACGTGGTCGAAGTAAATCCCGAAGCGACGCCGCTTTCCTATCTTTGTCACGAAGTTTTGACCGGCAAGGCCGGAGAAATTCTGCCGCTAATTGGGTGAAGGGAAAGACCATGGCTGCGAAAGTTACACACATAAAATCAAAGCGTGGACGGACCGCGAAACCGAACAGCGTCGATTTGGATCGAATTGCGCAAGGCGTGCGGCTGATCCTCGAAGGCATCGGCGAAGATCCGAATCGCGAAGGACTGCGCGAGACACCGCAGCGTGTCGCGGAAATGTACGAAGAGCTGACGCAAGGCATGCGTCAGGATCCGAGCGAGCACATCGTGCCGCTGTCCGGGAATAAGCATGACGAGATGGTGATCGTTAAGGACATCTCGATCGCGTCGTTGTGCGAACATCACCTGGCCCCGTTCGTCGGCAAGTGCCATATCGCCTACATCCCCCGCAACGGAAATATTCTCGGTGTGTCGAAGTTGGCGCGTCTCGCAGAAACGTTTGCGCGGCGGCTGCAGCTACAAGAACGGCTGACGTCTGAGATCGCGAACACTCTCTACGATCAATTAAAGCCGCTCGGCGTCATGGTCGTGATTGAGGCCGAACACACCTGCATGACGCTGCGCGGTGTGAAGAAGTCGGGCGCACAGACAGTGACGTCGGCAGTGCTGGGAGGATTCCGAAAAGATCCTCGAACGCGGGCAGAGGCAATGGCGCTGATTACCGGATACGCGAAGTAATTTCAGTCCGCAAAGCGGACGGTAGAAAATAGCCCAGCACCTTGGTGCGGGGATCAAGTGGGAATGAAGGTAAGCCCGTGAAACGGGCGACAGACGATAAGGCGCACGTAGACGGAGCTTTTCAAAAAACAACTGAACCCGCAGCATAGATTTTGGACTGCCGTCCGCTTTGCGGACTTGACGGTTTTTTTGGGTGATTCCCAGCGCTGAAGCGCCGGGCTATTTTCAATTCGTCCGCTTTGCGGACTCAGAACTTTCGCCAACGTTAACAGGATCAGCAAATGAGATTGATCAAGTTCACAGTCATGCCACTACTCTTCGCCGTAATTGCACTATCGGCGATGTCGCAACGAAGCCCGCGAATCTTCCCAAGCCCCATCAGCGAAGATCGCTTGCGCGCGCACATCAAGTTTCTTTCCGATGACCGTCTTGAAGGTCGCGGCACCGGCGCGAAAGGCGGAGAACTGGCGGCGCTTTACGTCGCCGAACAGTTTGAAGCGATGGGCTTGAAAGGCGCGGGCGCGAAAGGAAGCTTCTGGCAGCCGGTGTCACTGGTCGGCGTGAAAGCTGATCCCAAAACTGTCTTGCGTGTCGAAGGTCAGAACCGCAGCGAGACCTACCACTTCGCTGACGACTTTGTGGCCTTCACGGGGGCGCAGACTGAGCACGTGAATGTCACGGGCGATCTTGTTTTTGTCGGCTACGGCATCGATGCGCCCGAGCAAAAGTGGAACGACTACAAAGGTCCGGCCGAGGACTATCGCGGGAAGATTCTGGTCATGCTGGTCAACGATCCGCCGGCAACTGCGCAGGAACCTGACTTGTTCGGTGGTCGCCGACTGACTTACGCTGGCCGCTGGACATACAAGTATGAAGAAGCGGCACGCCGCGGGGCGATCGGCGCGATTCTGCTTCATACGAGTGAATCCGCAGGCTATCCCTGGAGCGTCGTGCGCACTTCGAACGGTTCATGGCGATTTGATATTGCGCGCACGAGCAGCGACAAGACTCCGTTTCTAAAGGTGCGTTCGTGGATGACGGACGAAGCAGCCCATCGGATGTTCTCACTGGCAGGATTGGATTTTGACGATCTACGCAAAAGAGCAGCAACCAGGGAATTCAGCCCGGTGAAGATGAATCTCACCGCGTCGCTCGATTTGAACAGCGAGTTGAAACGGGTCGAAGCCCCAAACGTTGCGGCAATTCTCCCGGGCAGTGATCGAAAGCTGCGCGACGAGTATGTGGTCTTCACCGCTCACTGGGACCACTTCGGTATTGGTGCGCCGGATAAAAGCGGCGACACGATTTATAACGGCGCGCTTGATAATGCGACCGGCGTTGCTGCGGTTTTGGAGATTGCCCGAGTCTTAAGCGGCTTGCCGGCGGCCGAACGACCGCGGAGATCGGTTCTCTTTTTAATTACCACCGGAGAAGAACAAGGACTGATCGGATCAGAATGGTACACGCTGCATCCATTGGTGCCGATCGCCAGGACTGCGGCTGACATCAATCTCGACTCAATGAACATTCTGGGTCCGACCGCCGACTTTGTGCCGCTCGGCGCGGAGCGTTCTTCGCTGAAGGCGGTCGTCGATCAAATCGCCCGCGAGCGCGGTCTTCGCGTCTCGCCTGATCCGCGACCTGAGCAGGGTTCTTTCTATCGCTCGGATCACTTTCCATTTGCGAAAGTCGGCGTGCCTTCGATCAGTCTCAAAGAGGGCGATGACTACGTGGGCCATCCAAAGGATTGGGGCGGGAAAAAATTCAAGGAGTATAACGACGCACACTATCACCAGCCTTCGGACGAGTATCGGGACGATTGGAACTTCCAGGGGATGATTCAGGAAACGGACTTCGCGATGGAGATCGGTCGCCGCGTCGCCAATCTGCCAATGCTGCCGAAGTTCAATCCCCAGGATGAGTTTGCAAAGAACAGCAAGCGATAAGACCTGTACTCCAGCACCTCGATGACCTTCTACGTCACCACACCAATTTATTACGCCAACAGCCTGCCGCACCTCGGGCATCTCTATACGATGGTGGTGGCGGATACGATTGCGCGCTCGAAGCGGCAGCAGGGCATTGAGACGTTCTTTCTCACCGGCACCGACGAACATGGCATCAACATTGAGCGGGCTGCCCAGAAGAATAACCGGACTCCCCAGGAACAAGCCGATTATGTTGTCAGCTATTTCACGAAGATGACGGCCGCTTTCGCGCTTGATACCGCGCACGGCGGTTACGACATCTTCATGCGCACCACGAATCCGTTTCATTACGAAGGCGTCAGCGAATTGTGGCGGCGCGTCGCACAAGCAAAAACACCGAAAGGCAACGACGCACTTTACAAGGGCCACTACGAAGGCTGGTTCTGCGCTCCTTGTGCGGCTTACAAGACTGAAGACGAGTACGCGAAGTCTGCGGATCCAACCGAGCCGCCGACTTGTTTGGTGCACGACACGAAGCTGGACCGGGTTTCGGAGGATAGTTACTTCTTTCGTTTGTCCGACTACGACGAGGCATTGCTCGGTCTCTACGAATCGCGACCGGAGTTTGTCAGGCCTGAAGCACGACGCAACGAAGTGAAAAGTTTTGTCGCAGGTGGGCTTCAAGATCTATCAGTCAGCCGGCTTAAATCATCAGTGAGTTGGGGCGTCCCGGTTCCTGGCGATCCGGACCACACGATGTACGTCTGGTTTGACGCGCTCTCGAATTACATCACGGCGATTGGATACGGAAGCGAACAGCGGAACCAAGCCGTCGGTTTCGAGAAATTCTGGCCGGCTCTGCACGTGATGGGCAAAGACATCCTCCGCTTTCACGCGGTGTACTGGCCCGCATTTCTGATGGCCGGCGGAATCGAACAGCCGCGCGGAATTTACGCGCACGGCATGTGGGTCGATCCCACCGGTCGAAAAATGTCGAAGACGCTCGGCAACACAGTCGAGCTGGATGTGCTGAACAAATACTTTCCCACTGACGCCATTCGTTATTTCTGCTTGCGCGAAATGGTGTTTGGCCAGGACGGGCGCTTTGGTTATGAGAACCTGATTGACCGGACGAACAGCGATCTCGCGAGTGGCCTCGGCAATCTTTCCAGCCGCACCCTGACGATGATTCATCGTTATTGTGAAGGCCGCATTCCACCCGGAGCGATTCCCGATGAATCGCGACTGGCCGCGAAACGTGCCGGGGTTGAAGACGAGATGGCCATGTCGCATTTCGTCTCGCACGCGCGCGATGAATTTCTGCGCGATTTCGAAGACTTCGCCTTCAGTCGCGCGCTCGAAGATGCGTGGGGCATTGTCGCTCGCGCTGACAAGATGATTTCGGATGCCAAGCCATGGGACCTCGCAAAAGATCCGAAACAACGCGAGACGCTCAACGCCGTGCTGTATCGCGCGGCCGAGTCGTTGCGCTGGCTCAGCGTGCTTTTATATCCGGTGATGCCGAATACCACAGTCGAGATATCCAAACAGCTTGGCGTTACCGAAGATGTCGGCAAGCTCGATCCGCGTGCATTGACCTGGGGCGGCCTGACCGCAGGCCAGATGATTGGGGAAGTGCAGCCTATATTTCCGAGAATCGATAAGGCAAAGACGATGGCAGAAATCAAAAGTGAGAAGTCAGAGGTCAGAGATCAGACGTCAGAAGCGACTGACACGACTCGAGGCGGTAGCCCGACCGTAAGGGACGGCTCAGGACAAGCCGAAGGCTCAGGCCAACACGCCACTGAGGCCGACGCGGTCCCGGGCGTTGCATACATCGACATCACAGACTTTGCTAAGATCGACTTGCGTGTTGGTGAAGTAAAGACCGCGGAACGAATTCCCAAAGCCGACAAACTTCTCCTAATTACAGTCGACATCGGCGAAGAGAAGCCGCGCCAGATTCTCGCCGGTATCGCGCAGCACTACGAGCCGGAAAAGCTTGTGGGCCGGAAGATTGTCGTAGTCGCGAATCTGAAACCGCGAAAACTTCGCGGCTACGAATCACAGGGAATGCTCCTGGCGGCTTCGGTCGGAGATGAAGGCAAACCAGTCATCGCGACTTTTACAGAAGACGTTCCGAATGGCGCCAGATTGAAATGAACGCAAAAGGCATTGTTTTGCTGAGACGACTTTCTCTGATCGCCGCTCTGTTCGTGTCCAGCTGTTCGTTGCATTCCGTTTCGGGTCAAAGCCAGAAACAACTAGAGCTGACCGCTGAAATTATCGGGCAATCCTATTGTTCGATTAATCAAGAAACTTCGCTGCAGTTGAAATTGAAGCTCCGGTATACGAACCTGAGCTCCCAGCGTTTAATCGTCTACAAGGGTCACGATCTGTTTTTCCAAACAAAGATCCGCAGTGACCAGAACGCCGGCGCACCTTCATCTGAGGTTCTGTTGCTGAATATGCGCTACTTCGACGAAGAGCTGGAGCGAATCGACGGACGCTCTCCCGGTCGCGTATTTGTGAAGCTGGCGCCCGGCGCTTTCTTCGAACGTGAATTGATAACTGGAGTCGGAGTAGCTGACAGCTCGGCAGCGCTCAGCGACACGACCGTGCACCCGGGCCCACACACTCTGCAATTGATTGTCTCGACGTGGTATCAATCGCCGAAGCTGGCTGAGAAGCTCAAGCAACAATGGCAACACGAAGGATTGTTATGGTCTCAACCGCTTTATTCAGTGCCGCTCAAACTGACTGTCGAGAAACCGTCCGCAACTTCGCCTTGTCGATGATCGATGTTCGTTGATTCGCACTGCCACATAGACGGCCCCGAATACAATGCCGATCGTGAAGAGGTGATCGCGCGCGCCCGCGAAGCTGGCGTGACGACGATGCTGAACGTTGGCACTGGCGATCCGCATAGCGGCGCGTTCGAACGAGCGGTCGAGCTGGCTGAGAAACATGAGGAGATCTACTGCGCCATTGGCGTACATCCTCACGACGCAAAACTATTTGACGCGGCGGCCGAGAAACGCCTCGTTGACTTGGCAAAGCACAGTGCCCGCACGGTCGCGTGGGGCGAGATAGGCCTCGACTATCATTACGATCACTCGCCGCGTGACGTGCAACGCGAAGTGTTTCAGCGCCAGCTCGCAATCGCGCGGGAATTGAAGCTTCCAGTCGTGATTCATTCACGCGAAGCTGACGACGATACCATCTCGATTCTGCGCGATGAATTGAGTGGCACGGGCGTCTCGCCCGTGAGTCATGCGCAAGATGCGCATGCTACTTCGCGCGCGGGAGTGCTGCACTGCTTCAGTGGCAGCCTGCAGATGGCGAAAGACGCGCTCGATCTGGGCTTCTTCATCTCGTTCGCCGGCAATCTGACTTTCAAGAAAGCCGAAGACCTGCGCGCCATTGCCTGCGAACTTCCACTTGATCGGCTGCTCGTTGAAACCGATTGTCCCTATCTCACCCCTGTACCTTTTCGCGGAAAGCGTAACGAACCGGCGCGTGTGGTTGAAACTGCAAGATGCCTGGCGGAATTAAAAGGTGTCAGCCCCCAAGAGGTCGGCGGCGCGACAACCGCAAATTTTGAACGTTTGTTGTTAATGCACAAAGCGGGCAAGATGCCCGCGCTCCCGGCCTAGAGAACACTTTCACATGCTCTGGGTTTGATGTTATTCTCCGAACATCACGGACAACCCATGGCCCAGCAAAATTCATTCGACATCGTCTCGCAAGTAGACCGCGCGGAAATCACTAACGCCATCAATCAAACGACGAAGGAAATTCATCAACGATTCGACTTTAAGGGCAGCCACGCGGAAGTGAAACTCGAGGAGAAGGAATTGGTGCTGGCCGCTGAAGACGAAACGAAACTGCGCAACATGAACGACATCCTGCAGCAGAAGCTGGTGCGTCGCGGTGTCCCTTTGAAGGCGTTGAACTACGGCAAAGTTGAGCCCGCTGCCGGTGGCACAGTGCGGCAGCATGTGCAGATTCAGCAGGGAATTCCGCAGGAAAAAGCCAAGGATATCGTCAAGACCATTAAAGATTCGAAAGCCAAAGTACAGGCTTCGATCCAGGGCGACATGGTGCGCGTCACTGGTCGCGACCGCGACACTTTGCAGCAAGTAATTGCGAGCCTCAAAGCGAAAGACTTTGGGATCAACATGCAGTTTACGAACTATCGATCGAATTAGTGGAACAGACTTCAGTCTGTTGCTTGAAAGGGAATTCATTAAGAAACACACACAGACTGAAGTCTGTGCCACCATGACGACAGCAACTACTCAATCAGCGCTGCTCGATGACATTCAACTGACGGCGAAGCGCATCTTCGATCTGATTTCGCCGGAGTTGCAGCTTGTGGAAGATGAATTCGAGCGCCAGGCGCGTTCGAACATCCAGGTGATTGCGTACATCGGCGAGTACCTGCGTCGCTCGGGTGGCAAACGGGTGCGTCCCGCGCTCACGATTCTTTCAAACTATGCGGTGGGCGGCGACGGGTCGAATCAGAGTTCTATTCGCATGGCGACCGTGATGGAGTTTCTGCATACCGCTACGCTCGTGCATGACGACGTGATCGATAAAGCTGAAACGCGTCGCAATCGTCCTTCTATCAATTCTGAATTCGGTAATCAGACTGCCGTTTTGATGGGAGACTGGCTTTACATGTCAGCGTTTGAAACCAGTCTTGCCGAACGCTCGCTTCCCATCCTCGACATTCTCACGGCCGTCACCCGCAAGATGACCGAAGGCGAACTATTGCAGCTGACGCTGCTGGGCCGGACGGACATTTCGGAAGACCAATACTTCGACGTGATCGCTCGCAAGACGGCGTACCTCTTTAGCGCCTGCTGTGAGATCGGCGCGCTGATGGGCGGCGCAGATGCGGAAACACAAGCGCGGCTGCGTGACTATGGGATGAACCTCGGGACGGCATTTCAGTTGGTCGATGACCTGCTCGATTTCACCGGCGACCAAAACACGCTCGGCAAACCGGCCGGAGCTGACCTGGTCGAAGGGAAAGTTTCTTTGCCGCTTATTTTCCTGCTTCAGCGTCACCCAGAGTTGCGCAACGATATTCAAGCAGTCATCGCCGACGAGGGCTACGCCACGGTGCCTCGGCGGCGAATTCTCGACGAACTCGAGCAGTCGGGCGCGCTCGAACTGGCCAAGGAGCGCGCGGCTGAATATGCGCAAGCTGCGGTCACTGCGCTCGATGGTCTGAACCAGTCGCCGCACGCGCAAGCCCTGGCGGCAATTCCCACCTACATAGTTGAACGAGACCGGTAAATCGGTTTCGATTGCCGATTTATCTCACTTTGAAAAGTTGTTGCCAATCGGCAATTGGCAATCTAAAATCGGCAATGTTTAATGGCTAACGAAACGCTCATCGCCCGTCTCGAACAAAGCTTGCGCCAGTCACGCGCGGCCCGCACACGTCTGGCGGCGCGCCTGGCAGAGTTGGAATCCGAATCTGAAATCATCCGCGCCGAGCTGGTAGAGATGGACACGCTGGCGGGGCAGACTGAAGCCGCAATCTTTCGTTTGTTGTCGAATGTGATGAGTGGGCCGGCGACGCAAGTTGGCACGAGATCTGTGGGCGAATTGGAAGTCGAACTACAACGCCGTTTGGCCCAGGCGGAGCTGGCCGAACATCCGACAGCGCCCATGCGTCACACCGTCCCCGCGGTCAAGTCAAATATCACCGCAATTGACGATCGGTTCTACGATCGCACGATTCCCCAGGCCGCGACCATGCTGTTGCGCGAAGCCAACGGCCCGCTGCATGTCAATGAGATTTATAACCGGTTAATGGAAGGCGGATTCAACTTCACGGGGAACAATCCCACGATCAGCATCGCTGTCTCGTTGAATCGCAACAGCCGCTTTCGCAAAGTGGCACCCGGCACTTTTGATCTGGTGATTAAAGACGCGGCGAAGGCGAGCTAAGAATTGGCCGCGGATGAACGCGGATAGACGCGGATAAGAATTCAAGAACTATAGCCACGAAGAGGCACAAAAAGCACAATAGCGGTAATCCTCTTGTGTCTTTTGCGCTTTTTTTGGCTGCTTCCTATCCGCGTCTATCCGCGTGATCCGCGGCTAAAGCAGTTTCTTCTTCATTTCAGCCAGCATCGCTTTCGCATCTTCCGCCGAAAGCTTCTGGACATCTGCGCCGCGCAACTCGTCAATGACTCTTTGATTCGCCAAATCGAAGAGAGAAGATTGCGCCACCATACGTCTGCGGCCGGCTCGCGTCGCGGCTTTGCTCAACGCTTGCTCTTCGCTGGTGGATGAAGCGGCTGACGCGGCGACTGCCCGTTCGACGTCGGTTGCGCCTTCTTCTTCGGCAAACACATCCAGCTCGTATCGTTCCAATCGCTGCAAGACTTCGCGAGCGCGAGTTAAAGCCGCGGGCGGCATTCCGGCCAGGCGGGCGACTTCAATGCCATAAGACTTCGACGCGCGTCCTCGCTCGAGCCGATGCAAAAACACCACTTCGCCTTCGCGTTCCGTCGCCGTGATTTGATAGTTCTGCGCGCCGGGCAAACGCTCTGCCAATTCAGTCAACTCGTGGTAATGCGTGGCGAACAAAGTCTTGGCGGCATGTTCGGCTGAATCGTGCAGATACTCAGCCACCGCCCAGGCGATTGATAATCCGTCGAAGGTCGCAGTGCCACGGCCAATCTCATCGAGCAGTACCAAAGACTTGGGCGTCGCGTTGTGTAGGATGGCTGCAGTTTCAGTCATCTCGACCATGAAGGTGCTGCGGCCGCTGGCCAAATCATCGGAAGCTCCTACGCGGGTCCAGACACGATCGAGCAAGGGCAGCTTCGCTTTTTCAGCCGGCACAAAAGATCCCATCTGCGCGAGGATGCAAATGATCGCAGTCTGACGCAGCACAGTGCTTTTGCCGCCCATGTTTGGTCCGGTGATAATCAGCAGCCGGTCAGTTGAATTGTTGAGATAGACGCTGTTGGGAACAAAAGGATCTTCGTTGAATGCTTCGATCACCGAATGCCGCCCGTGCACGATTTCAATTTCGTCGGCGTCGTGCATTAACGGTTTGACATAACGTCGCCGAGCCGCAGTCTCGGCAAGACATGCAACTGCATCCAGACAGGCCAAGGCGCGCGCGGTTGACTGAATGCGCGAAGTCTCAGCCGCAACCTGGCGGCAAACGAGCGAGAAGATTTCCGACTCCATTTGCAGGATGCGCTCTTCAGCGCCGAGGACTTTGGCTTCGTATTCTTTCAGCGCGGGAGTGGTGAAGCGTTCAGCATTCGCCAATGTCTGCCGGCGCTCGTAATCCTCCGGCACACGCGCCGCGTTGGCCTTGGAGACTTCAATGAAATAGCCAAAAACGTTATTGAATCGAATGCGTAAGGTGCCCACGCCGGTGCGCGCGCGTTCTTCGGCCTCCATCGCCGCGATCGTCTGTTTAGCGTCGCGGCTCAGCGAACGTAATTCATCAAGTTCGTTCGCATAGCCGGCGCGAATGACACCGCCGTCGATCACTTTCGCGGGGGGATCATCATCGATCGCGTTGGCGATTAGAGTCCGCACATCGGCGAGTTCGTCAGCGGCATCGTGCAGAACCTGGAGCAGGGAAGAGTCGGAATGCGCGAGCGATTCACGAAGCTGCGGAACCTGATCTAGTGAGCGCCGCAGCGCCACCAGGTCGCGCGGCGTGGCTGAGCCCAGGTTCAGTCGCCCAACTAAACGTTCAATGTCCGAAACCTCTTTCAACTGAACGCGCAAACGATCGCGTTTCGCATGCGACGCGTGAAGTTCCGCCACAGCTCCATGACGCGCTTCTACTTCACCACGTCGGATCGAAGGCCGCAAAAGCCAAGACCTCAGCAGCCGCGCGCCCATGCCTGTCACAGTCTCGTCGATCACATTGAGCAGCGAATGCGATGCGCCGCCCGTCGCCTGGACCAATTCCAGATTGCGCACGGTTATTTGGTCGAGGACCAGATGATCCTGCGGCTCGAAATAGACGATGTCGGCAATGTGGGCCGCCGCGGCGCGTTGTGTGTCTTGCGCGTAACGGAGACACGCGCCGGCGGCGCGAATCGCTTCTGTCTTGTTAGTCAGCCCGTAACCGTCAAGCGAACGAACATTGAATTGCTTGATGAGGAGCGATGCGCAATCTTCTGTTTGCCAGAGCCAATCGTCGACGGGAGTCAACGCAGACGGCAGGACGCAGGCGGCAGACTGCAGGACGACGTTTGTTTCCCTGGAGACCGCTTCGTCCTTATTCCTGCCGTCTGCCTCCTGCCGACTGCCTCCTGTCCCTAGCGGTAACGGGCGTGTCTTCCGTTCATTCCTGAATCCCGCTCGCACTAACGCCGCCAGCGCCTGCGGAAAGATCAGCTCTCGGGGCGCGTATGATTCGATGTCCGCGACGATTCGTTCCCAGGCGTCTTTTCCTTTCGCTTGCGTCGCCCGAAATTCGCCAGTGGAAATATCGAGGAACGCCGCGCCGACGGTTTCCCCCTGGGCACAAACGGCCGCGAGGTAAACCGACTCGCGCGCCTCGAGCAGTTGCGGATCGATGGGAGTGCCGGGCGTAACGATGCGGACAACTTCGCGTCTGACCAGTTTCTTCGCCTTCGAAGCATCTTCCGTCTGTTCGCAGATCGCCACGCGATAGCCTTTGCGCACCAGCTTGGCGATGTAATTCGCGGCCGAGTGATGTGGCACACCGCACATCGGAATCGGCTCGCTGCTGTCTTTATGCCGCGCCGTCAGAGTGATTTGCAGTTCACGCGCACCCGTAACCGCGTCGTCGAAAAATAATTCGTAGAAATCGCCGAGCCGAAAGAAGAGAAGGGTGCCCGGATGCTGGGCCTTCAACTCCTTATATTGCCGGACCATGGGTGTGGCGTTGGACATATTCAGTGAGCAGTTAGCGGTGAGCAGTGAGCAGCGCCGCGTGCGAGCGCGTCATGATACAACAGGAGAGTTATCAGCAGTGAGTGGAGTGACGTATTGCTCGGTTGAGCACTCGATGTTCTCCGACGACAAGTTGCTCGCGGAAGATTTATCACAGAGCCACAAGTCCCGCAGAGACTGGGAGAAAGATCCAAAGGAGGACACAGCAAAC
>DATNEI010000146.1:0-14749 GCA_035606795.1 Pyrinomonadaceae bacterium | reverse complement strand
TCCATTCTTCGCCGCTGAGCACATCTGAAATGATCAAGGTGATCTGGTCGCAATTCGGCGCCTTGGCGGCCAGCCGACCTCCTTTAATGAAAGAAAACGCTCGCCGCACCGCGTTAATTTCGCTGATCGAAGCGCCGCTGGTGACGAGAATCCGATTGGTAGTCTGCAAATCGCTGAGGGTGATCTCGTCGTTAATTGGCCACTCGATCATGGCCGAACCGCCGCCGGAAACCAAAAAGATCACAAGCGCCCGCTCGTCGTTAGCGCGATTCAATAAGGCGAACGCAACACTCGCGGCCGCCAGGCTCTGATCATTGGGCAGCGGATGACCTCCTTCAAAGCATTGCCAGCGGTCAGCGAGCTTTTGCTTGCCGGCCGGCGCGGCGATTAGGCCGGCGACCAACCTTCGGCCCAGCACTTCGTCCAAAGCGGCGGCCATTGCGCGCGCCGCCTTTCCTACAGCAATGCAATAAATCCCGGAATCCGTTCCCAGATCGAACTGAGTCTCACCGACCCTAAGGGTTAAGTGCTCGAATCGGATTGCATTCTTGAGCGCCTCACCCGCATCGACTGCACATAATGCGTGGTCAAAAATTTCGCGGGCTGCGAGGCGCAATTGCATAACGTCGGACATGGTCTGATTACTCGACGGTGATGAGTTTGCGCATCGCGTTGAATCGGTGCTCGCTGATGCCGCGCACCATAATTAGGTATTCAGGTCGAGTGAAGGGGCCGTACTTCTGACGATGCTCAACGATCCGTTCGGCGAGGCCTTTGCCGATCCCGGGCAGTGATTCCAGTTCTTTGGCGGAGGCAGTGTTGACGTTAATCCGCGCGGATGTCGATGGGAGGCTCTGTGCGGTTGAGCTGCTTGATAGGCCGGCGGCAGACCGCGAACGTTTGGCGCACGCAGCCGATGAAAGAAGAACGATGATCAACAGCAATGCAGAACTTGATCGCATCAGATTTTCTTTGCGTCGCTTTGACCGCCGCTGGTGAGTGCAATTTGCTGGAAGTGTTACAAAACCGAAACTTGTGACGCTCAAGTGTGCGATCTTCACAAGCTTTTCCACAAAATCTGTGGAAGCTCAAAACCAAAACCAGCGAAAAATAAATCGTTAATCGGCGCTGCCAACTGATTTCGCCACGGCTGAAACAGACGGTGTTGAACCGCCACCGGTCGGTGAACTCGCGGGCTGCGCCACAGCCGGGGCAGTCTCTGGTTCATGCTTTGCGTACTTGTCCAAACCAAAACCGAGAAAAATCGTCGCGGCGATGATCGCGCTGGAAAAATAATAAGGCGATGCGACGCCGAGCGTGTCGAATGCGCGACCGTAAAGAACGGGCGCGATCGCTCGGGTGATGCCGCCGTAAGTCTGCTGCATACCCATGTAAAGGCCGCGCTCCCTGGGACTGACAACGCGCGATAAAAGAGCCGTCACACATGGAAAAGTGAAAGCCGTGCCGAGAGGTATTAGGGCAGCGGCAATCGCCAACATCCAAAGATTCCGGGAAAGAGGCATTCCGACAACTCCTGCCGCCAACAAGACTAAGCCGAGACGTGAGAGCTTCGCTTCGCCAAGCCAGTCAACCATACGGCCCAGAAAGAGCACACGGGCGAATACGGAAATCGCGCCGGTGTACATAAAGAAGTAACCAATCGTCGATGCAGTTACCGCAAAACGCACGTTCAGGAACAGCGCCAGGACAGCGAATGTTCCCTGAAACGCGCCAATAGCGATCGCGTAGGTCCAGATCAAACGCGACGATGGTTCGCCCGCACGAGACACAACTTGCCAGACAGCCTGACGTGATTTGCGCGCTGGTTCGCTGTCTGAGTGTGGAGTCGAATCGCGCGATTCTTTTAAGAAGCGCGAAACAAAAACAATATTGAGTAGACAAAGTGCTGCGGCCAGGATGCCGGGCGCGGCTCGACTCATTGGGATCGCTGCCGCTCCGGATAGTGGGATATTCGCACCGCTGGTTCCCAAAGAAACGGCAAACGAACCAATGACCGGGCCAATTACTACACCGAGATTGGTGGTGGCTGATAACCAGCCGAGAGCGCGAGTGCGATCTTTGGGATCTGTTGAATCGGCGACGTAGGCCTGAATCACGCCTACTGTGCCGCCGCCGGCGCCCTGAACGATGCGCGATGCGAACAGCAATAGCAGCGAATTCGCAAAACCAAAAATTAGATACGCCATGCCTGAGGCGGCGAGCGCGATCATGAGTGTCGGCCGGCGGCCTACTCGGTCGGAGAATTTGCCCCACAGCGGCGCGCTCAACAATTGGGCAATCGTATAAGACGTTACAATGACGCCGGTAATCGTGCCCACACCGACATGCCAACCAAGGAGGCTGATGCCTGCTCCACCTAAATCCTTCACATAGAACGGCAGGAGCGGAATGATCATCAGCAGTCCGACCATGTCCACAAACGCCGTAATCATCAACGTGAACAGCTTCGCCGGAATCTTCTTAACTTCGCGGTAGAAGACGTAGAGGAGTGCAATCGCGATCGCGCCCAACAGCACGCGCACGTAAGGCGACTGGAAAGAGTGGGCGAGATTGGATTGGATGAAAAGCATGTGACGCGTCGTCAACCGCAGACTACGCAGATTACACAGATCGACTGAAACTGAAAAGCCTTCGTATGTTCGCGACTGCAGTGAGCCGGCGCAGTCGGTGCTCAATTACGGCTTAATCCGTGGAATCTGCGTAATCTGCGGCCTATCACTTCACAACTCTTGACAACTTTTTACTTGAGCTTGACATGCGGTCCGAGGGTTCGTCTTATACTGGGCGCGATTTCGTCGGAGGTCCCGACATGAAGAAGAGAAAATTATTGGGCGGCTTTAATCGATTTCGACTCATTCTGACCCTGGGGTTGGCGGTGGTTTTGCCGGCGGCCGCCCTCATCGTGCTCAACTTCTATCAGTTGCGATCATTCCAGCGCGACAAACTGCTCGAGGCGATGATTTACCGCGATTTTCAGGAAGTGCTCGCTGGCTCTGAAAAGAGAATGAACAGGAAGATCTACGCGAAGGTTGAAGAGGTCCGCCAAGCGTTTCCCGCGCCGGATGTCGACTCCGGCGAAAAAGAAGACAAGTTAAACGAGATCCTTTCGCAGAATCCCATCTTTACACATGCTTTCCTTTTCGATGAAAAAGGAGAGGTCTTTCAGACAGAGTCTTCACAAGAGAACGACAAGTACGTCCGAGAAGAACACGATCGGTTGCTTGACTCATATCGCACGTGGTTTAGCAGCAAAGAAGAAACTAAGGGCATGGTGGAGATGATGCAGAAGAAAGCACAACACATTGCCTTTAATGCCAGTCAGACAAAGCGGGCTGACGGTGCGGGCTATTTGTTGACCGCCTTTTTCGTATTGCCCAACGTCCCCGGCGATCGAATGGTGATCGGGGGCGTCACGTTCGATCCGTGTTACATAAAAAATACTTTCTTTCCCACGATGCTTAACGAGGCGCTGAAGGACAAATCTACCGACCAGAGCGGGAACGGTGTCGCGATGATTGTCTATCATTCAGACCCGAGCGATATGCACGAAATCATGCCGTTGGCCGCTACGGCGGGCTGGGAAGCTAAACCCGAGGTGTCTCGGAAGTTGGACGATGTCTTTGGAGGTCTTTGGCTGGGCATTAGGTTTCAAGGCACCAGCGGGAAAGAGCTTGGCCAGGCGTGGATGCGCCGCAACTTCATTATCCTCGGCATCCTGTCCGCGTTGATCATTATTGGGCTAATGCTGACGAAGCACGTTGTCAGCAAAGAGGTGGCGTTGGCGAAACTAAAATCGGATTTCGTCTCGAACGTCTCGCACGAACTGCGCACGCCACTGGCATTGATCCGCTTGTATGCCGAAACGCTCGAGCTGGGGCGCATCACCACCAAGGAAAAGAAGCACGATTACTACAAAATCATTCGCAAAGAGAGCGAACGCCTGACCAGCCTGATCAACAACATCCTGGATTTCTCGCGCATCGAAGCGGGTCACAAAGAATACGAGTTTCGCGAGACCGACATTGCCGACCTCGTGCGCAACACGCTCGATTCTTATCGCTACCAAATCGAACAGCAGGGTTTCACTCTGAAAGAAGAGATCGACGAGAGTTTGCCCATCGTCTGCGTCGATCGCGAAGCAATTGCCCGCGCCTTGCTTAACCTGATGAATAACGCGTTGAAATATTCCGCGGACGACAAATTCCTCCGCGTCAAACTCTATCGCGAAAACGGCACGGTCAAACTTGTAATCGAAGACCACGGCATCGGCATTACCAGCCGCGAGCAAAGCAAGATCTTCGAAAAGTTTTACCGCACGGGGGATCCGCTGGTGCACAACACCAAGGGCAGCGGTCTGGGCTTGTCGCTGGTGCGCCACATCACCGACGCCCACGGCGGCAGCATCGACGTCGATAGTACGCCAGGCAAAGGCAGCAAATTCATTTTGTCCCTGCCGCTAAACGGCAAGATGCGGCGTGCAGCGGCGCATAATTAGCGCCCGCAGACTTATTAGAGGAGCCAAAGAATTTCATGAGCAGCAGATTGAATGAAAACGGAAAATCCAACGGCGATGGCGGCGGGGCGAAGCGACCGCGAATTCTGATCGTTGAAGACGAACCCGCGATGGTGGCCGGCCTGCGCGACAACTTTGAGTACGAAGGCTACGAAGTGATCAGCGCGGGCGACGGCGCCGAAGGTCTCGAGCTCGCCCTGGCAGAAGAGCCTGATTTGATCGTGCTCGATGTGATGATGCCGCGGATGAGCGGTCTGGAAGTTTGTAAGCAGCTCAAGACAAAAAAACCTGCGCTGCCGATCATCATGCTCACGGCGCGCGGACAGGAAGTGGACAAAGTTGTCGGCCTCGAGTTAGGCGCTGACGATTACGTTACTAAGCCGTTTTCAATTCGCGAGCTGATGGCTCGCGTAAAAGCGGTCTTGCGCCGCGCTACACCGCACGAACCCGCGCCTGAGGTTTACAAGTTCAGCGACGTCGAAGTGAACGTTCGCCACAACGAAGTGCTCCGCAATGGCGCGCGGGTCGAACTTTCAGCGAAAGAGTTCGCGCTGTTGGCGTATTTCCTTCAGCATCCGGCCGAGACGTTGTCGCGCGATCGTCTGCTGGATGCGGTGTGGGGTTACGAGAATTATCCAAACACGCGCACCGTGGACACACACATCGTTCACCTGCGCCAGAAGTTGGAACCAAATCCTGAGGAGCCACGTTTCATTCTTACAGTGCACGGCACCGGTTATAAGTTCGTCGGCTAATTCTTCGCTCCGTTAGGAGCGACATATTTGTATTCAAGAGTTAGAGGGGTTTTAGTTCCGTGCGGAGGAGCGAAAATTGTTCTCAGAGTTATAAGCTCAAACTGAATTTCACTCCTCCGAACGGAGAGGAATTAACACTACCTTCTGCCTCTATAAATATTTCACTCCTGACGGAGTGAAGAACATTGAGGTGCTAATGTCACAAGCATTCAACCAGGCTGTCGCCGCAAGCAGCGTCCGGACATATTCACGTCGCGTCGCTACGCGCAAAGCCGGACGCGAAGAATTGGAATTGAAACTCGCCGAGCTGCAGAAAGACTATGCGGAACTGCACACGTCGATCTTCGAAGCCGCGCAAGTGCACCGGCGTTTATGCGCACCGCGGCACCTGCGCTTTGGCGATTTCGATTTCGCCAGCGAGATTTTTGCAGTGCGACAATTGCCCGGTGATTTTTTCAGCGTCGAAGACACGGGAAATGGAGTCGTCTTCGCGCTCGGCGACGTGAGTGGCAAAGGACTTGCCGCCGGCATGTGGACACCCCATCTGGTTGGATTGGTGCGCGCGCACACCACGCCGCACGCCAGCCCCGCGTCGATTGTGGCAAGCGTCAATCGCGCCATTTCGCGCACGTCGGCATTCATTCCCTTTGCCAGTCTGTTTCTCGCGAAGCTGGAACCTGAGACAGGTGTGCTCAGTTACTGCAGCGCCGGACATCCGCCGACTTTTCTTCTGCGCGCGAATGGAAAACTGGAAAAGTTGATTGACGGCGGTCTGTTGCTGGGTGCGTTGCCGGACGCGCGTTACACCACCGGCTCGTGCGTGCTGCGCTCGGGCGACACCCTGATGATCTACTCGGACGGCATCACCGAATCGGTGAATGCGGCCCGCGAAGAGTTTGGTTACGCGCGGCTGGAACGACAACTGCGCGCGTCGCATCGCAACTCGGCGGACTCGATTCTGTTTTCCGTCCTTGGCTCAGTTCAAGATTTCGCCGCCACGCGCCCGCTGGTTGACGACATGTCGCTGGCCGTGGTGCGGAGGGACTAATCCGCAGATTACACCGAACGCGCCTCAATCTTTGGTCTTGAGCCTTTGGTCTTTGAGCTTTGGTCTTTGAGCTTTGAACCTGGAACCCTGCGGTGTTTGGTGTTGTCCCGGCGTCGTCCGTCTGCCTTTCGCCTTCTGCTTTCTGCCTTCTGTCTTCCCAATCTCCGCAGAGATCTTCATCTGTTCGGGATTTGCATGTACGTTTCGCAGGATTAGCGTAAAATGGCGACCACTCCGCCAACACGGACGAGCCAGGATCGGGAGAAACTCACATGGCTGACCCAATTCAATCCGAAGCGACGACTGAGCAGTTGGTGATGACCGACGAAATGCGTGAGGCCTTGCGTGGAGCGCATGTCACTGATGAAGAAGCTTTCAGCAAAGGTCAGCAGCAAGTCGAAGACATGATCGCAGCGAATGAACCGCTGGGCGACATTCTTTCGACGCTGGTGCGCATGATCGAAGCGCAGGCGCCCGGAATGTTCTGCTCGATTCTCTTGCTTAGCTCTGACGGGAATCACATTCAGCATGGCGCCGCGCCCAGCCTCCCTAACGATTACGTCCAGGCAATCGACGGCGAGCCGATCGGACCGAAGCATGGCTCATGTGGGACCGCGATGTACCGCGGGGAACGAGTGGTAGTCACAGACATTCTCAGCGATCCGCTTTGGGAAGATTATCGCGAGGTGGCAAAGGGCACGGGCCTGCGCGCTTGTTGGTCGACGCCGATCCTTTCACGGCGCGGCAAAGTGTTGGGATCGTTTGCGATGTATTACGCGCAGCCACAAGCGCCGACCGGCGAAGAGGCGCGCCTGACTGAGGCGGCCACTCGTCTCGCTGCCAAGGCGATCGAAAATCGGAATGCTACGGCGTGAACCACACCGTTCTACTTGCCAAACAGCAGAAGGCAGACGGCAGAAGCAGATCCAAGGATCAAAGAGCTAACACCTAAGACCTGAACCTTCTTCGCCTTTGAGAGAAGGGACTCAGCCGCGACTATCGAATCGTCAGTTCGAGGGTGAATGTTGTGTCCGTGGCTTCATCTTCAGGAAAGACGATGATTTCGTAGTCACCGGTCTTCGGCAGCGCGCCGCTCCAATCTTTCACGCTCTGCGCGCCGTCGATCAGATCCATGCCCGGCGCGTAAACACCGAATACCGCATTACGCTTTGTGGATGTCAGATGCAGAGTCATCTGCTGGCCCTTGCGCGCACGCACGTGATACGCAACCGGGTCCATGCCGCCGCTTTCACTCGGCCCGCCGGTAGTCTTGCCTTTGAGAATGACTGTGGTGCGACCTTTGGCAAACTTCACTCTAATGATTTTCGCCGACGCGGTCGCCGCGCATAGGAGTAAAGCGACTAAGCCCCCCGTGATTAGTTTCTTCATGATCGATTCCTCGCAACAAGATTCATAACTGGATCATCGTCATTGGCTTTGCGGAGCTTGCGTCTTTGCGTGAAAACGCTTTCTAGACGGGAATCTAGTTCACGCCAAGACGCAAAGTCGCCAAGAAAAACCGTCTCCCACTGCTCACTGCTCACTGCTCACTTCTTTAAAAGTGAGTTCTTGTCCAGCCACGCGATCACGGCGGCATCGAACTCCTTCGGCTTCTCCATCATGAGAAAATGTCCGACCCCATCAAAGATTTGAAAATCCAGCTTTGGCGCGATTGCGCGATAGGATTCTTCGGCGTTTGCAGGTAACAGAGCAGTCTTGGCCATTATCGCCAGCACCGGCACATTAATTTTATCGTCTCCCCAAATTGAATTGTCCAGCATTCCCTCGAATGCGCTGACCAAGACGTTCTGCGGAGTATTCATCGAAGCAGTGTTGATACGCTGCTTAACTTCGGAGGAAATATTTGGCCCGGCGATGAAGCCCATCATTTGGTTAACTGCGTCACGATACTGAGGGCCGCGGAACCCTGCCATCATCTGATCCATCATGGCTTTGTCCCCAAACGGTCGGAGCGAACCATCAACGATAACGATCGCGAGAGTCTTCCCGGGATACTTGCGATAGAACTGGCGCGCGATGGGCGTACCCATGCTGTGACCAACAAGCACCGCGCGCTTCACCTTAGCGTCGCGCATGACTGCTTCAACTGCTCGCGCAAAGTAATCCATGCTGTAGGTTGTCTGCGGCTTATCGCTCTGACCATGTCCAGGCAGCTCGACCACCACGACCCGATTGCGCTTAGCGAGATCAGCGACATTGTCGCGCCAGGCGTCGGCACTCTGTGTCCACCCATGGATTAATACCAGCGCCTCATCGCCTTTACCGTAATTCACGTAATGGATGCGCGCACCCTCGAGCTTCGCAAAACGCGAATCTCCTTGGGGCGTTTGCCCGGGCGCTGAGAGGGCGATTAAGAAGGTCAGCGCGACTGCGCAAACCAGCAGACTAAATCGGATGGTTTTCATCATGAATTCCTCGGTAGCGGTTAATCGATTTGAGGGATAAACAGATTTTACCCTTAATTGGAGAGCAGTAAAGACCGGGTTAGCTGTGTCATGTTTATATTTTGCGAGGCTGTCTTTGCGTGAGATTTCCTTTTCGAGAGAACTTGTTCACGCCAAAGTGCAAAGGCGCCCAGAAAACCGCAATGGTAAGACGAACCAGCGTATGTGCTCACTGCCTTCTGCCTTCTGCCTTCTGCATTTTGCCTACTGCTTTCTGCAGGCGGTTCTCATCATGGTTTCACCCGCGGTGCCGGGCGCCACATCCTGGAAGGGCTCGTCGTCTTCGTGATTGGTTGTTTCTAAAACATTGCCAGCGCTGCCGTATTCAATCACCGTCTTGACGCGCATTTGATTGCTCCGGCATTTCATCTCGTAGAGCACGAGCGCGAAATCGCCGTCGGTGTTCTTATGTTGTTCCTTAATCCAGGATTTGAGAACGCTGGTCTTTGCGTCACAGGTGGTCCGGTGCGGGTTGTACCAGAAACGCTTGTTGACGGATTGGCCGAGAGAAAACCACTTATCGGCCAGCCGGGACTCTCCGATCATGTCCGCACGATTCTTGTAGTAAACCCCGCAAGGCGAAGACAGAGCCTTATCTGCCGTGGAAGTTCGTTTCGGAGTGGTGCTTTTCGGAGCAGGTTTGGTATTCGTTGTTGGTTTAGTCTCAGTCGTCCTGCCGCCTACCGGTTCATTGTTTGCAGTTTGGGTGTATGCAGTTGTCGCCGCCAAAACAAGAGCCGCAGCAAGGATTAACTTATGCATAGCGTCGCCTTATACCATCGATCCTGAAAGGAAAGCCACCCTATACGACGCGCGGTAGTGACCTAATTCAAAACTCTCGGCGCCATCTCTGCGACCTCAGCGACTCTGCGGTGAGTGAATTCGAATGGTTTCACCGCTGAGACGCTGAGAGCGCAGAGCCTACGCCGAGAACAACTGAAACTAGGGCACTACCCAGCGCGCGATGATTCCTCGCTGGTGAACTATGACACTGCGTTCGCAGTCTTCCACTTCGCCACATCCACCCCCTTGATGATCAACCATCCAGTCATGATCAGCCCGCCGGGCATCATCAACATCAGAAACACATCTGACGCATAAGCCGGCGCGAGGATCAGCAGAAAGTTTCTCAAGACAAATCCGGCACCGCCGATCGCCATTAGCACGGCGAGAAACTTCGGCAGATAACCCGAACTAAACATCAGGTATGACCGCACCAGCCAGCCCATGCCGTAGTAAGCGGTCGTGAGCATTCCCGCGGACATAGAGAACTTCAACGTGAGCAGCATCAAAGTGTTGAGTTGGTCCGGCGAGAACGTAGTCAAATAGCTGTCGCTTCTCAGGATTACCAGGGGCGCAAAATAAAACAGCTCGGCGCAGGCGAACGTGGCCGTGGCAATCAGTCCAAAGAACGCCGCCAACAGCGATAGATATTTGTTTACGGGTTTGAGCAGGGCATATAGCAGCAGCGCCAGTGTGATATCGCACAGCGATTCGATCATGAAGGACGCAAATCCCAGCCGGTAGATAAATCCAAGATTCTTGATGTTCGCCACGGTAGCTGCCGCATCACCCGTCACGATAATCTTCGACGGCGCGTAGGCCTCTCCAAATCCGCCCGCGACCAGCGAGATCAGGAACAGAATTCCCGCCACCCTCGCGTATCTCTGCACATTCATTTCCGACGCTCCTTTAGGACTGAAGTCTCTTGGGACTAAGCGTTCAAACGAATTGAGGAAAAGAATGTTCGCAGAAATTCTGCTAAGCAGGCGCACCTGATTTATGAAATTACTCAATTTCGTGACGAATTTGAGGAAACCTGCCCCCATCTTTCGACACTGGACTCGGACTCAGATGAAAACCAAAAGCCTTTCGCCCGCAGCCTTGAAGTGTCGTCGCAAATTCCTCCGCTTCTTCCGCGAGGGATTTCGCGATGAGACCTACGTCTCGTGGGAACGCGAATACAAAGTCGAGACGCACAAGCGCTGGGAGCAGGTGCTTTCTCGTGGTGAGTTCGGCAGGCTGCTGCGGCAACGTGCCTTTGCGGAAATCGCGGCGCGTGCGGTGCGCGTCGAACAGAAGTCGCGTTACAGCATGATCTTCTCGTTCGAGAAGATGGCGCTGCGCGATGCAGTCAAATCTGCGCAGGGCGCGCGTATGTTTGCCGAAGGGCTATATCGGTTTCTGCACGGCTCGGGCACGGTCGAAGCCAGGTTCGAACGCTGGGTCAAAGTTGTTTCCGAATTGCCACGCAAGCAGACCCGCGTGCTGACCTGGCCCCTGGTCACGGTATTTGGTTTCATTGCGCAGCCCGATGTTCATATGTTCCTCAAGCCCACAGTGACGCGCATCGCCGCGCGCGAGTATGGTTTCGATTTCCGCTATCACACGCGGCCGTCATGGGAGACATATCAGAGTCTTTTGGAATTCGCTGAAGTAGTGCGCCGCGACCAGCGCGATCTTCGCCCTCGCGACATGATCGACATTCAGTCGTTCCTTTGGGTGCAAGGTTCGGAAGAGTATGACGAATGAGTTTGACGTTCTTACATTCTTCATCATGGTACCGGCTGGGCCAGCGTTTGATTTAGAGGCGCGGAACAAATCCGACACGCTTCGCGCGTCACCAGCAAGTCAATAGGAATCACCGCGCGATTTCTCTATACTCGCTAGACATTTTTCTGACGACGAAAGGTAGCTTCACGTGACTCAAGCTCATAAATCACTTCTACGAACGACTCGCAATTGTCTTGTTTTTTCCTTGGCCGCAATCGTGCTCACCGGCGCCGGCTGCTCAAAGATGGGAAATGAGCACAGCTCCGAGGGTGGAAGACCTGCCGCAAACTCAAACAGTTCACAGCCTGCGCCGCCAGCCGCAGCCGTCGCCGGCACACCAACCAGTTGGGAAGCTAACGCCACTTCGCTGAATGGCAAAGAGGGCCAGACGATGACGCTTGCTTGTTCTCCTAACGGCACGACGCACACCGTTTGGGGAAGCGATATCTATACTTCCGATTCCTCAATCTGCACGGCGGCGGTTCATAGCGGTTTGATTACTCTGCAGCAAGGCGGCTCAGTCACGATCGAATTGCGTCCGGGCCGAAGTATTTATGGGGCCAGCGAAAGAAACGGCGTGACTACCAGTATGTATGGCTCATGGCCGCAGAGCTTCGTTTTCAAAACTCCCAACACCGACGCGGTCGTGCGCGCGGCTGAGGACGCGACCCCGGTATTGTGGGATACGGCGCCGACCGTCGCCGGCTTCGAAGTAGGGAAGACCATCAAGTTCAACTGCCCGGCCAATGGCCGAGAGGGCAGCGCTTGGGGCACAGACATTTACACCCTCGATTCATCGCTCTGCACCGCCGCCGTCCATGCAGGCAAGATAAAGTTAGCGGACGGCGGTGTAGTAACGATCGAGATGCGCCCCGGCGAGTCTTCGTACAAAGGCAGTACGCGCAACGGCATCACCTCGAAGGATTACGAACAGTACGGCAGCAGTTTCATCCTGAAGTGAATCGTCCGCACAGCGGATAGCCCAGCACTTCAGTGCTGGAATCATGGATTCAATTTGGTATGCCGAATTATCTCATTCACACCTCGCGTCAGCGAGGTGATCTAAAGGCTGCCGATTCAACTCAGCCGTTTCAACGGCTTGCCAAACTGGAAACCCTTGGAAAGGGTTGATGGGATCAGAGTGATGTCGCTCACCTCGCTGAAGCGAGGTGTGAATGAGAACTACTCCCTCCCGCCTTCTGTTTTGCTTACTGCCTTCTGCTCACTGCCCACTGATTACTCATCAGTCGTCACATGCATATTCACGCCGCGGATCAGGAGCCAGAGCATCAAAACCATCTCTCCGGTGAGTGCCGGCGAGAGATAGGTAGAGACGGTGCGGTCGTACTGCGGCAAAAGCAGACTTGTAAAACTCATCGCCACGTATGCGAACCCATTGACGCCGAGCCACACGGCCACAAAGCGCGGCAGGAAGCGCGAACGCCAAATCAAAATCGCTAAAGGCAAAAGCCAGAGTCCCCAAAACGTCTGCGCCGCGTTGATCACCTGACTATGCAAATTCAGGAACAGCATCATGAGCGCCTCGCGTTGCGGCTGGTCGAAAGCAGCTAAGACATTCGCCCGCAACAGTCCTCCACTGCCGCGCGCCACCGTTAGCGCAACCAAGTCACTACCGACATTCCCAAAGTTGATCGCCGACGGCAGGATGCCACCGAGAATGACAACAAGTACGGCGAGTTTGCGATTCACCTGCTTGAAAAGATCGTAGAAGGCGAGCGCCAGGAAGATCACCACTACGCTACTGAAGAGGTCAAGGACGATGCCCAGACGGAAAAGCGTCTCATGCGTCGCGATGTTGTTTGCCGTCGCCGCCGCGTCGCCGGGCACAAACAACTTGGCGGGAATGTAGACCAGTCGCAGCGGCGCGCCCATCAACAGAAGGTAAAGCACTCCCGCGCATCGTCCGGGATTTTTGAAGAGTCTCATTTTAGGGACCTCGTTTCTGCGTTTTGCTTCGCGCTTGTGCGTCTTACTTACGGGGCAAAGTGTGGTGCTGATCGGTAGACGTTCAGACTTATGTGGTCATTAACGAAGTTGGAGTGCGCCGGCCCTCGACGGCGCTTTGGATCCCCTGCAAAAAAGGACTTTGAGCTTTGGATTTTGGACTTCGTCTTCGTGCCTTCGTGTCTTTGGGGTTAACGCCTGTACGAGACCTCGCGCTCAAACTGTGATAAAAGCGCCTCCAACATTTCGCTCCAGTCCTAAATCGCAGGAGGTTCTTATGAACAAATTTCGACTGACGTTGCGCATTTTTATTTGGCTCACATTGACTCTGCTGTTTGTGAGCGGCGTTCAGGCCCAGGCGACTCGGACATGGGTTTCGGGAGTCGGCAACGATTCCTACCCGTGTAGTCGGACGGCGCCGTGCAAGACTTTGGCAGGCGCGATCAGTAAGACAATTGCCGGCGGCGAAATTGACGTACTGGATGCCGGCGGGTTTGCTCCAGTAATCATCACGAAGCCGATCACCATCGACGGCACCGGCGTGGCGTCGTCGATCCTGGCCGTTCAAAGAGACGGGATTACTATCAATCTCCCAGGGGGAGCGGTACCGACTCACTCGACAAGGAGTACCCGATTAGTCCGTATTCGTGGGTTTTCGATAAACGGGGAGGGAACCGGCGACAACGGTATCAATGTGATCTCAGCCGGCAAAGTTTCGGTTGAGGACTGCGTGATAGACGGCTTCACCCATAACGGTATCAACCTGCAATCGGGTCTGCTCTATGTGCGCAACACAACGATCAGAAACAACTGGGGCGTTGGTATCAATGTTACGGGTCCGGCTCAGGCCGCCATCTCTGACACTTCATTAGTCTTTAACAGCACGGGATTGGTCGGTAATGTCGTGAAGTATTGTTGTGTAGTTTTGTTTGGCAATCAGAACGGTGATCCTCCACCTCCGTCACCGTAGCGATCCAAAGTCCGGTGCATCTGTGTAATCTGGGAGGATTCAAAGAATTTACAATTCTTAACAACCGGTTCGACGGTAGTCGAACTAGAATTCGACTCCCCAGAACTTAACAATAAGAGCTCAGATGTCAGATGTCGGAGTTCAGACGTCAGACGTCAGACGTCAGACCTAGGAGAACACTTATGTCTCGTAACAGATCTTTTCTGCTTTTACTTTCCCTGATATTCGCCGCTGTCTCTCTTGCCGGTTGCGCGAATGTGGAGAGCACGAATAAGAACTCATCCACCGGCACAGACGCGGCGAACTCGACTGCTGCTGCCGGCAAGATTCCGATCACGACTTCTTCCGAAGAGGCCCGCAAGGAATTTCTGCAGGGGCGCGATCTTAACGAGAAGTTGCTGATCCAGGACTCGATCGCGCATTACGACAAGGCGATATCGCTCGATGCGAACTTCGCTT